>WQTU01000121.1 GCA_009786125.1 Spirochaetota bacterium | reverse complement strand
TTTTCTTCGAACTTTTTCTGTTAAGACTCCGCCTTCATCATAACCAACATAACCAGGAGGCGAGCCTATAAGCCGGGAAGAATTATGTTTTTCCATGTAATCGGACATATCAATTCTTATAAGAGAATCTGCGCTTCCAAAAAGAAACTCTGCAAGTGTTTTTCCAAGAAGTGTTTTTCCAACACCCGTGGGACCAAGAAAAATAAAAGAACCAAGCGGCTTTGCATGAGAGGAAATTCCTGCCCTGCGTCTTCTTATCGAAGAAGATACTGCTTTTATCGCTTCTTCCTGCCCTATTACAGTTTTATGCAGATGTTCTTCGATTTTAAGAAGCTTTTCTGACTCATCTTCGGCAATATGAGTTATTGGAATTCCTGTTATCTCTGCAAAAACATGATGAATATCTTTCTCATCAATAAGATTCTGCTTTACTTTTACAACTTCTTTCCATGATGATTCAATAACTTCTTTTTGCTCTCTGAGGGTACTTATTTTGTCGCGTACAGACGCTGCTTTTTCATAGTCCTGATTACTTACATAAGTTCTTTTTTCCATGTTAAGTTCATCGAGCTGCTTGTTTATGCTATCAAGCTCTTCGGGCTTTTCTCTTACAGCTATTCTTTTGCGCGCTCCTGCTTCATCGAGTATATCTATTGCTTTATCTGGCATAAGTCTGTCAGTAATATATCTTGATGCAAGCTTTACTACGGTTTTTACAGCTTCGTCGTCATACGTTACATTATGAAAATCTTCATAATATTTTTTTATTCCTTCGAGTATTTCAACTGTTTCCTGATACGTTGGCTCCTCAACAAGTATTGGCTGAAATCTTCTTTCAAGAGCAGTATCCTTCTCGAGGTTTTTTCTATATTCATTCAGAGTTGTAGCGCCAATACATTGAATCTCACTTCGGGATAATGCAGGTTTTAGCATATTCGAAGCATCTATTGCTCCTTCTGCTCCTCCGGCGCCTACAATAGTATGTATTTCGTCTATAAAAAGTATAATATCGCCGGCTGTCTTAATTTCCTTCATTATACGTTTTAAGCGTTCTTCAAATTCCCCTCTGTATTTGGTGCCGGCAATTACAGAGGCAATGTCCAAAATCATTACTCTTTTGTTTTGAAGAACATCCGGAACTTTTAATGCAGCTATTCTTGATGCAAGCCCTTCTACAATTGCTGTTTTACCTACGCCCGGTTCGCCAAGTAGTATTGGGTTATTCTTGCTTCTGCGGGCAAGTATCTGGATAACTCTGTTAATCTCTCTTTCACGCCCAATTACAGGATCAAGCTGACCCGCAGCAGCCATTTCCGTAAGGTCTTTGGAAAATTCATTCAATATAGGTGTGTTTTTTCCACCCGGAGTTGAACTTTTCTTTATAACAGCTATTTGTTTACCTAACTTGTTATCTGATTTTGTTATTTCAGACATCTCTGCAACAGCATCTCTTAACATATCAAATGTAATGCCCCTGCTAACAAGAAACATTGAAACAATACTCCCAGGCTCATTTGCTGCTGCAAGGAGGAGATGTTCTGTTCCAATATATTCATGATTGAACCTTTTAGCTTCTTCGGCAGAACTTTCAAGAACCTTTCTGCCTCTTTTTGAAAGAGGTACATCTCCAAGAAGAAAGCCCCCTCTGTTTTTAAATATGTTATTTTCTATTTCAACCTGCAGTTGTGCTGGTTCGATTTTAAATTTTCTTAAGATTTTTAATGCCTGACCTTCGCCCTCTTTAAGAAGCGCAAGAATAATATGTTCCGGTAAAAGCTGGTCTGCATGGAATCTTTTAGCTTCTTCTTGTGCTATCAAAGCAAGTACTTTTTGAGCTCTCTTGGTTAATCCTTTAAACATCTACTTATTCCTTAGTAAATTATTTCTAATATATTCTGCTCTTGATATATCTTCATCAGAATTATCCTGTATACTTTTTATATGAGATTTCTGTATTTGTAATAATAAACAATTTAATTGCGAATATGTTATATTTTTGTCAATTAAATTGTAATATTTTCCTAATTTTAAGGATGAAATGTGCCTTATGGCTTCTGTTATGCTAATTTTTCTGCAATTTTCGAGAATCCCTTTTGCCCTGAAAATTTCATCTTCGATATTAATTCTATCATTCTCTATAACTCTATTGCGCATCTCTCGCTCATAATTCATAATAATATCTGTAATACTCTCAAGTTGAATTATAATATCTTCTTCGCTTCTCCCTGCAGAAAACCTGTTATCTACAATATATAAATCTCCCAAAAAATCCCCGCTGGAACAGGAGTTGCTTTCTGTTGCAAAGCCTTTTACTGCAAGACCGGAACGGGTTATCTCAGCAAGTGCTTTATCAATTTTGCCGGCACGCTTTATTGCTGGTAAAAAAAGCATCACAGATGCGTTCATTCCTGTACCTGAGGAAGATAATTCTGATGTAAGATACCCAAATTGCGGCGAAAAGGCAAATTTAAGCTTTCCATCAAAAATATTATCAAATTCATTGCAGCAATTATATGCTTTTCTTAAATTAAACCCGCTCTTTATGCTTTTTATCTTTATATGATCAGTTTCATTAAAAATAACAAGAATTTCCTCATTATCTTTAATTAAAATTGACTGCTCGCCGCCTAAAGAAGCGCCCGGGGTTATATAATTGCGCTCTGCAAGTATTTGCCGTTCAATTATTTTTAAATTATTAAGGTGATAGAAACTAAAGCCATACATATTTTCTACGGCTTTTAAAACCTCATCAAAAAGAGAATCTGAATCTTTTTTGTCCATTTTTTCGGGAAAAACAATCCCTTCGATGTTCCGCTTCAGGTTGATGCAACTTGAGATAACTACGTCGCTTTCCGGTCCTTCTTTGTTAAACCAGGCGTTTTTACTAATTTTGAAACTGCTATTAACCATCTTTTTCTAACTGTTTCTCCATAAGCTTTATTTTATCCCGCAAATAAGCAGCTTCTTCGAATTCTTCATTTTTTAAAGCCTTATTTAATAACGACTGAAGATTATTTATTTTTTTCATTCTTTGAGTTAAAATATTTATTTTAAAAGGATACTTGCCTTTATGTTCGGAAGACCCTGTATTTGTCATTAAAAATGAAGTAATATATCTGCTAAATTCTTTATAGCATTCAGGGCAGCCTGTTTTTCCTGTCTTTTTTAAATCTTCCAGAGTTTTTCCGCAAACATAACAAACTTTTACATGATCTTTTTTTGTTACAGCTCTCTTTATTTCTGCAAAATTCTTAAGAAGGCTTTTTAAATTTACATTGAGTTCTGTATTATTTATTGTAAGCCCTTTCTCTTTTGCACATTTTTCACAAATACTCATATTAATTTCTTCATTTCTGGCAATTTGCTGAATATGAATTATTGCTCTGTTATTACCGCAGATATCACATCTCATTTTTGTTTCCTACTGTTATTCTGATTATAAAAGTTATTATACTTCGCTGCAAGCTGGTAATATAAATAAAAGGTATTACGCGCAAAGCGACCACCAGGCAGCTTTCGCGCGATACTTCGTGTTCGCCTCATCACTCGGTCATGTGCAAGCTTTGCTTGCCCGCGACCCTCGTTTTATCGGCGATTCCCGGTTATTCGTCCAATAACTTTTGTTCAGCTTTTTTGCAGTATTTCTATCGGTTTTATGGAGGCAGCCTTATATGCAGGTAAAAATGAAGCCAAAGTCGCAAGTAAGAGTGATATGCAGAAGACCAAAATAAGTTCTGAATAATCAAGGATAACAGGTATTTCTTCGAGATAATATCCTGTATCCATAATGCTAAATGCAGAAAAATCTGTTTGTTTAAAAATATTTAGTATATAAAAACTTGCAAAAAGAAAGATATTTATAATTTTTTCAATAAAATTGATTATTGCATTTATATGTATAGACATAAATATACCCAGAAACATTCCAATAGAACTCCCAACTATTCCTATGCCAAAGCCTGTAAGCAGAAAAGTAAGCGCTATGCTTTTTCGGGAAAAACCTATGCTTTTTAGAATTGCAATTTCTTTTTTTCTTGATAAAACCATCATAATCATGGCAGATGAAATATTAAGTGAAGCAACAGATAATATAAGAATCATTATAAAAAACAAAAGTCTTTTTGTTATTTCAAGGCTCCTGTAAAGCGTATAATTTAACCTATGCCATGAATGAACAAAAAAACCTGGCGGAAGTTTGCTTCTTATAAGGCTTGCTGTTGCATCAATGTTTCTATACGGGTCTTCAACTTTTATTCCTATAAAAGGCGCAGTATCTCTAAAAATGGAACGCGCTCTTTCATATTGTATATAAGCGCTTATTTCATCAAGTTCCCTGTATCCTGTGGTAAATATTCCTCTTAATATAAATCTTGTGGGTCTAAATATCGGAGCTCTTCCAGGCGGAGTATGTGCAGTAAGAATTCTAACTTCATCGCCAACCTTCGCACCTATTCTATTTGCAATTGCACCGCTTAGAAGTATCGAATCTCTGTCGAGAATAAATTCTCCGTCAATAAATTCAAGATACCTTCTAAACATTTCATCTTTTTCGTATAAGTTTTCCGGCAATCCTCTTATTGAAACACCAGTCCTGCCCGATGCTGTATATACAAGCCCTGTTTCTTCTACATAAAAAAAAGCATTTATAACACTATCAATTCTTTTAATATCTGCAATAATCTGGTCATAATCAATATTTGCAATTGGTCGTTGCATTCTTGCCTGAAAATGAAAGCTATCTATCTCTATATATCTTCTCGTTATTCCCGAAATCATGCCGTTGGTAACTTCAAGCACTACGATAAGAGGAACAAGGCTTAAAGCAATACCTATAATGCTTCCTCTTATGTGCCTAAAAATAGCTTTATCGCTATTGCGGTTTGTTAAAAACTTATAAGCAAGAAAAAGAGTCTGCATTATTTTCATATTGGCTGAAGCTTTCCTTTTTCAAGTTTCATAACAAAATCTCCCCTCATTGCAAGCTTCATTTCATGAGTTACCATTACAAGAGTAACTTCGTGCTGCTGGACAAGATCAAACAAAATATCTTCGACAATTCGCGCGTTTTTTTCATCAAGATTTCCTGTAGGCTCATCTGCAATAATTATCGAAGGATTGTTTATCAAAGACCTTGCAACAGCTACACGCTGCCTTTCGCCGCCGGAAAGTTGATATGGGTAAAAAGAGCTTCTGTCCTTTAAGTTTACTTTTTCCAAAAGTTCTTCTGCTTTGCCTAGAGACTTTTTCCTGGAATGTCCAGAAATAAAATATGGCATCATAACATTCTCAGCAGCAGTCAGCTCTTTTATAAGATAATGAAACTGAAAAACAAACCCCATAACTTTGTTTCTGAAATTATAAAGTTCGTTTTCTGTCATTGTTTCGATATCCTGCCCCAAAATATTTACAACCCCGCTTGTTCCTTTGTCAAGCCCGCCGATAATATTCAGCAGTGTGCTTTTTCCCCGTCCGCTTTCGCCTGTAATTATTATTTTACTGCCTTTATCAATTAAAAGATCAAGTTGGTCAAGTACAACAAGTTCTTCGTTTCCGTTTTTATACTTTTTTACAAGTTTATCGATTTCTATTATTTTACTCATTCGTGCCTCAAGTATTCCGTAGGATTAGCTACAGATATTTTTTTAGATGCAAAATATGCGGACAATGCGCCTGCGAACAATGCAAAAAGGAAAACAGTAACAATTTCAGGCAGCACTATTCTTACAGGTATTTCTGCAAGATAAAAATAATCTGACGGGAAAAGCGTAAAAGAAAAACCATCTGAAAGACCGGCAGTAGATGCAATAAATTCTACACACATAAGCAGATACATTGCTGCGATGCCAAAAATCATGAATATTTCATTAATATTTACTATAAGTAAAAGCCCTAAAATAACTCCGGAAAGTCCGCTTATGAAGCCTATTATTACCCCTTCAAAAAAGAATATTTTTCTTACTGCTTTTTCCGATGCCCCTATTGCATACAAAACAGCAATATCTTCAAGTTTTTCGGCAACTGTACGTTTTATCGAATTAAAAATATTTACCCCTATAACAACAAATATAAGAGTAACCAGAAGAAACATTACAACCCTTTCCATTCGAAGAGCGTTAAAGAAAGATCTATTACGCTCTCTCCATGAAACTACTTCAGCATTAGGATGAGCGGTTTTTATCTCAAATATTGTTTGAAGATCCCGGTACCTGTTTTTTAACTTAACCCCTATTATCTTTCTGTTATCAAGATAAAAACCTTCGTTACTTTCAGCAGCTGCTTTATCCCTGCTCTCTGCCCCATGTTCAAAAAGAGACATATGCTCATCGGATATAAAAATCATACTCCTGTCAAACTGGAAGTACCCTGACCGGAATATACCTGTTATTGTAAAATCAATAACATCGGGACGCAGCGTAGCGAAACTTCTGCCCGATAAAGACAAGAGGCTTATCGTATCTCCTTCAAAGACACGTAAAACTCTTGCAAGTTCTGCCCCTATTATAACTTTAAAGTCTCCGGCAATATCAACATGATCTTCTTCAATGCCAATACTTTTTATAAGTGATTTATCCCGCCTAAAATCTCCTTCACTAATAAGCCTTACCATAACAGGGTCAAGCCTGTGACCGCTTTGGATTAGTGTCTGGGTATCGTAAAATCTTGCAAAGCTTTGAACAGCCGCGCTATTTTCAAGAGTCCTTATCACTCCTTCCTTGTCATCAACATTATAGATTCTGATATGGTATGATTCAATTTCAAGGATATCATTAATAAACCCAAACTGGAGCCCATTCATTACAGACATTACTGATATAAGAGTAATAACTCCTGCAGAAAGCCCAAATATTGACAATAACTTAGTAGTATTTTTTTTATCTGCTTTTCTTGGCCATATATATCTGCTGGCAAGAAATATGTAAGGTTGCAAACTTTTTTTACTCCTCATCGCTCGATTATACGAACACAAGCTCCGTTTGATTCTCGCTTATTCGTCTAATAAACCATTTATTTTCTTTCAATTGCTGTTATCTTTATCCATATGATAAATTCTTAAAACCCTCTGTCTGTTTTTGAAAAAATCTTCATAAATAACATCATTTCCACGATAGACCCTTTTTCTATAAATCTCTCCATTAAAAAACTTTGTTTCGGAAAATAATTCACCATCTACATATTCAAATATATATCTTTCGACTCCTTCCGGAATGACTCTTATTCTTCTTACAAGTCTGTTATCATCATCATAATAGTCATTTGTCCGCGAAACAAGACGCTCTCCGATATAAATAATTTCTTCTGTAAGCAGACCGCCAGGAGTAAAATTTCTTATAATCCTCTTAGCGGTTTTGAAAAAAGTTTCTTCTGTCCTTAGATAAAGATTGCGGTCATAAAAATATCTTTTTTCAGATACCGCGATTCCTCCATCTGTTTTTAATATCCTTGATATCCTGCCGCTGCTGTCATAATGTATAAAATACCCTATTAAATCGCTGTTTCCATGCCATTCCTCAAGAAGATGCTGCCCTTCAAATCTATATTTTGATATCTGCTCTTTTCTCTCATTATTTTCCAAATAAGTTGTTCTTATAACCGAAGCAACTCTTCCTCTTGAATCCCTCTCGTACCTGATTGAATTTTGAAGTCTGCCATCAAGAGAGAACTCCTCAATTTTATCAAGAAGCATATTAGAATTATATCTATTTATTCTGATATAGCCTGATTGATCGTCTGTATTTATAACTTTTTCCCTGTAGACAAGCTGCCCTCGAAATGTTCTTTCCGTTACTCTGCTATTTTCTGTAATTATCTCTTTTTGAATAGTACCGGCAGAAGAAAAATGCGTCTCCGTTCTTCTTATGGGAACAGAATTCTTATAAAGTATTTTTATTTTTTTATTCCCATCTGTTATTTTTTCAAGATAATACTCAAACTCATGTATTCTGAATCTAGAAATCTCTGCAAGCTGCATTCCAAGACTATTTGATCTAAAAAATTGCAAAGGAAAAACAAGAGCGGTATTTACAAAAAACAGTAGTAATATAATTATTCTATACATCGAGTAGGTTATCCAAATATTCCTTTTTATTAAATCTTTTTAAATTGTTATACTTTTCTCCTGTGCCAATAAAAACAAAAGGAATGCCAAGCTTACCGGAGATTGATACTGCTATCCCGCCTTTTGAAGCTGAATCATATTTTGCAAGCACAACAGCATCCAAGCCAATTGCTTCATTAAATATCTCAGCTTGATTAAAAGCATTCTGACCTGTTGTTGAATCTATAACAAGAAATTTAAAATAGTTTTCTTTTGGAATTTTACTTTTAATAATTTTATCTATTTTTTGCAGCTCTTTAACAAGGTTTGCTTTGTTATGCATTCTCCCGGCAGTATCCGCAAGAACAACTTTGTCGCCTTTTGCTTTTGCACTTTCAATAGTATCATATATTACAGCTCCTGGATCCGAACCATGCTCCTGGCTTATAACCCTAACACCCAGCCTCTCTCCGTGAAGTTTAAGCTGATCTATTGCAGCAGCCCTAAATGTATCTGCAGCAGAAAGCACAATGCCTTCCCCCCTATATTCATCTTTTATAAGAGATGCGGTTTTAGCTATAGTGGTTGTTTTCCCCACGCCATTAACTCCAAGAAACAGAATAAGATTAAGCTTTTGTATATCTATAGAAAAATTATACTCCAGCATTCTCTCGGAAATAATCTCTTTTAACAGAGCATATAGTCCTTCCTGGTCACTTATCTTATTTTTTGAAGCATCGGCTTTAAGTTTTTTTACTATTTCCATAGAAAGAGTTGTACCCATATCAGACTCAATAAGAGCATCTTCAATATCCTCAAAAAGAGCATCATCAAATACATTTTTTTTAAATATAGCCTTTATCTTCTCAGCCAGCGCAAATTTCATTATTAAAAACTCCTCCGAAGCCTGCCTTGTTCAAGCGTGATCTCAATCGTTACCTTCTATTATAAAAAACATCTGCCGCTCTTATGTAGTCATTCAGCCTAAAAATAGTGTTAATAAAAAAAGTGACAGTTAAAAAAAGAGAAACACTATATCCATAGAAAGCATAATTCCTTGTTCTTCCAAGCCTGTTTATTTCGTCCCAGTTGCGATTATGTGAAATAATTGCAGCGTTATATGCATTACTATGTTCAGCCGCAATAGCATACAGGAAAAAAGTAACAGGCACAGACAAAACAAATAACGAAAGGCTGGTGTAAAACGAGTTCCTTCTTTTTGCAATAAATTCTTCTCTTCTAAAGATATCCGGAGACAACTGTATCTCTATTGAATTTTGCGGAATATCATCAAGAAAAAGCCTTGCATCCCTGAAGCCATCTTTTCTTATAATTATATCGCCCGAAAGCCCATTTAAAATAAAAGGCGTTACCCCCACCCAAAGAGAATCAAGATAAACGCTTGCTCCCTGCGGAAGTGTATTTATTGCAGTAAGTTTTTCTTCTATTAAAGTAACGCTAAGGTCAATAACACTGGCTTTCTTCTCATCCAAAAAAACAGAAAGAGTTTTTTCCTCCTGCCCGCGCCCTCTTATTGTAAGCGTATGCGCGCCCGGAGAAACTAAAACATTTAAAGCAGAACCTGTTCCTATATATTTTCCGCTAAGAAAAATATCGCTTTCCCTGTTATCTGTATTAACCGTAATCCTGCTCCATGTAGTACCAAGAAGAATTGACGTTACTTCAGAAATTACATTATCAAGCGATGAAAACAGCGCTCCAGCTTCGCTGGACACAGTTGCAGAAAATAAATCTTTCTTTTCAAGCGCACTGTAAAGCCTTACTTCAAGAATTATTATATTTCCAAATTGCCTTGCCGATCCATAAAAAATATAATCAAAGTTATTCGCTCGTGCAAAATTATCTATATTAACAGGGTCAAAAGAAAGAGGATTATTTGCTTCATCGCTTGTCGTAAATACAATATCTTTTACAGGAGATACCTGTATTCTTCTTAAATTATACCCTTCAAGCTGCCTTATCCTTCTTCTGCTGTCTCTGATTCTGTTTGTTATTTCCCTTCTTCTTGTAATATCTCCAAAATATGCACTGTCGTATTCTCTTATAAGCGAGGAAAGCCTTCTTTGTTCTGCATCAATTTGATCAGAAACAATTCTTTTTCTAATCAGTAAAATTTCTTCGGAAGAAAGTGTATGTGTTGGAATTCCCGCAAACTGGCTCATAAAAAAAGAGGGTAAAACATTTGCAATATATGAGATATCTCTTCCTGAGCCGGATACTCTAAATTCTGTTAAAGCAACATTCCATGTTGTTCTTTCATTTGTTAAAATAATCCTTTGAGAAAAGACTGGCTGAATAAAAAATAAAAAAAGAAGCGAAAAAAGAAAATAATATCTCATAGCATTTAAGTCCCAAAAGCTTTTTTAATTGAACCAATAAGCCTTTCCGGCTGAAATGGTTTTACAACAAAGTCAGCAGCGCCAAGCTGTATTGCTCTTATTATATATTTCTGCTGCCCAAGCGCAGAGCACATAACAACCTTTGCCTCCGGGTATTTTGATTTAAGCACCTGCAGCGCAGTAAGTCCGTCCATTACAGGCATCGTTATATCCAAAAGAACAATATCTGGCTTTAGCTCTTCATAAAGCTGGAGCGCCTCCAGCCCATTTTCAGCCTCTCCAACAACAGGAACTTCTTCCTTTTCCAGTATTTCCCTGATTGAGATTCTCATAAAATACAAATCATCAACAATTAAAACACCTGATTTCATTCTTTTTTACTTTTCCATGCAAATTTTAAGTATTCCTCTATAAATGGATCAATATTGCCGTCCATAACACTCTGTATATTTCCAATTTCGTGTTTTGTTCTATGATCCTTTACCAGAGTATACGGCTGAAAAACATACGACCGAATCTGGCTGCCCCAGGCAATATCCTTTTTTTCCTTACTAAACTTCTCGTTCTCTTCGTCCTGCTTCTGCTTATAATGCTCATAAAGCTTTGACTTAAGCATTTTCATTGCATTTGCCCTGTTCTTATGCTGGCTTCTCTCTGTCTGACATTGTACCACAATTCCTGTTTCCAGGTGCGTTAATCTTACCGCAGAATCTGTTTTATTTACATGCTGCCCGCCAGCGCCGGAAGCCCTGTAAGTATCTACCCTTAAATCTTCTGGTCTTATATCAATCTCAATATTATCTTCAAGAAGAGGATAAATATATACTGATGCGAACGACGTGTGTCTTCTGGCATTTGAATCAAAAGGAGAAATTCTTACAAGCCTGTGAATTCCCGACTCTCCCTTGAGATATCCATGCGCATGTTCCCCATCCACCTGAATTGTAACAGACTTTAATCCCCCTTCTGCCTCCATAATATCAATAATTTCAACAGAAAACCCCTTTTTTTCAGCCCATCTCATGTACATTCTGTAAAGCATACTAACCCAGTCACACGCCTCTGTGCCGCCTGCTCCTGAATGTATAGTCAAAAAAGCAGAAGCATTATCCATCTCTTCACTAAGAAGCTGGAGCGTTCTAAGCTCCGAATATCTGCTTTCAAGATTACTTATAGCCTCTATTATCTCTTTTTCAAGAGATTCATCTTTTTCAGAAACAGCTATTTCAAAAAGTTCTTTTATACTTTGCGCTTCGCTCCAAAGCATTTCCCAGGGGAGAAAAGCTTCTTTAAGTCTTTTTAAATTAGCTAAGACAGCCTCTGCTTTTTTCCTGTCGTCCCAGAAATTTTCTGCATAAGTCTCTTTTTCCAGCTCCGCGAGCTCTTGTTTTTTCTTTTCAGGGTCAAAGATGCCTCCATGAAACTGCAATAGTCTCTGCAATCTTATTTAAAGGAACCTGATAATCCAGCAACATATATTACCTCATCTTAGCAGTATTTTTTTCCATTTCTTTTTTTCAAGTAAAGATATTACAAACTGCTGCTCATAAGGGTATTGATAAAATCTTACTTTGTCAAAATGATCTGTAGCTCTGTCTATATCTCTCTTAAGTCTTTTTAATGTATTTTCCTGTATTGAGTCTGATTCAAAAACATTTTTGACGATTTCTTTAAATCTATAAAAAATTAATATTTCCTTTACTTTTTGCTTAGTGTCATCACTCGAAAGATCATAAACCACTGATACAAACATATTTATAGTTTAAATATTTTTTCATCAGTAGTCAAACCCTTTTGTATACTCTGAATACTATCTTTATTATACTGACAGGCTGGCTGCTGTTAAAGGACGGCTTGCATCTCAGCCGCCAGCCGTTTCAGGTGTGTGATGTTTACAATCTTAACGCCGATTAAATTATTTTCAAAGTTTTACTTCAATCCGCTTTTCCCAGGTTTTGCCTGGTTCCAGGTTTTCGATTTTGTAGACAGGCATAATAGATGTATAACAATAAGTGCCATCTTCCTGAGGCATTGCGAAGCAGGCCGCGTCCTGCGCTGCGACAGGGATGTCGCGACAAAGCGCAGGGCTGCAAGGCATGGATGCCGCGGTCGGCACCGACTTTTCCTCAACATAAATATTATATGTTGTTTCAAGATTTATTGTTATTGTTGTATTTGAATCTTCCAGAATAATTTTGTTATTCTTGTTTTCACAATTATGATTTATACTCTTGTTTTTATCTATCATAGAAAAAAACAACCCAACTCCAAATTGGTAACTTAGCGCTTTAGAGCCAGTATTTACGATGCTGTAAAAAACCTCAAAATTCTTTTTGTTAAATTTATACTGTTTTACAATTTTAAAAGCAAATCCATTTTTTTGGTCTTTGACTCTGCACAAAAATGCTGCAACTTTTTGTTCTCTTTCAAAACTATTTACAGAATAGTAATCAGATGCTACTCCTGTTTCATCACTGTTTATAAAATCAGCTATATTTGCACATTCTTTATCAATATCCACAAAATAGTCGCAAAAACTTTTTTTAAGCCGCTTCTTTTCCCCAATATTTTCCGTTTCGTCTGCATGGCAGGCAGCGTAATCAATTGAATCATTATAATTCCATTTATTTTTTAGATAATCCAGTTCAAAAAGAGATGCTCCTTCGGCGTGGATAAAAGCATTATACTCTTCCCCATGGAACAAAAATTCATCCAGCCCATCCATATCAAAATCATTTTTGAAGAGTGATGGGATAAAAATACCTTTCTGCCTTGTCAGGAGCTCAGCTTCCATAAAATTTTTATACGCATTTAGCCTGTTCTTTTTCTTTTTTTGTATGCTGCTAGTAGCATCAGAATATTTATTTGCATAAGAAAGATAATTTTGCCCTGTGTGCAAAAATTTCATTGCAGACTCTTTTTTATATTTATCGCCTTTAAGCTGATTTATAAGCGTCTGCACCTGAATCATTCTGGAATAAATAAGATTTATTTCATAATTTTCCGATAAAACATTTCTGTAACATTCACTATTTCTTATATATTTTTTTTGTAATTTTAAAGACTTAATAAGCGAACTCGGATGCACTGTTTTTATACTTTTATCTGCCTGTATAGTTTTAAAAAAAGCATCTACATATTCTTCCGGTTTTTTTCCAATATCTTCATCTGTAAAAATAAGAGATACTACCTTGCCGGCACTTCCTGGCGGACAGGTCTTTGCGAGCAAAGATCCCCCCCCGGAGTCCGGAGCCCCTGCTTTTTGTTTTAAAATAACAATATATTTTTCTACATCCGGCTCCTGCAATGCCGTGAGTGTACTATGCACCGGAAATACATTTATAATTTTTCCGCTGTCTTCTGTAATAAATGGCGTATATAAAGAGTCGTTGGGTATATTATCCAGAAGACTGTAATCCAAAAAAACATAATTCATTCCGCTGTTTCTTATTGGAAGTATAAGAGAGTTATCCCATATACTTTTTGTTATCCAGCAGCCGAGAGGTCTTTTTCCAAATTTTTTTCGTAATGATGTTGTAAGCGATTCAAGCTGACCTGTTCTATCTTGCGCAGAAAGCATTGGAAGAATTGGCTCATAATATCCGCCGCCCAAAACTTCCACCTGTTTCCTTTTTTTCACCAGCTCTTCTATGAGCATTATTACTTCCGGGTGTTTTTCCTCGAGCCATTCAAGCAAAGGACCTGAAAAATGTATTACTACTTTTATTTCCGGAAACTCGTAGAGTTTTTTAAAAAAAGGTTTATATGTATTTAAATATTTATATTCGGCTTCCTCTTCTGAATCTGCCAGATCCATACAAGTAAGACCGATTATAAGATTATAATTATCCATGTTAATTATCTCTCATAAAAAATTACCCCGAAAAATTAGAAAAAATCTAATTTTTCGGGGCTAATCTAAAGTTTTTATATGCTACTTATTTGCTACAATGCACTTTGCAGGACAAGCTTCTGCTGCAGAAGCTCTCTCACCTTTTACACTATAATCAATTGAAGCAAGAAAGTTTTCAATCTTAAATCCGCCTTCAGGCGATTTTTTATCACAAATTTTACATGCTATGCAGCCAACTTTACAAGCTTTTTTTGTTGCAGCGCCTTTGTCATTGGAGTTACAGGAAACAACATAATCTGCAGAAACAGGTATCATTTTTAGTACGCCTGTAGGGCATACTGCTATACATTTTTCGCAAGAAATACATTTATCTGCAATAATGCGCACAAGCCCTTTCCCATCATATTCAATGGCTTCGGTAGGGCACGCGCCTATACAGCTTCCAAATCCAAGGCAGCCATATTTACATACTTTATTACCCTGATACATACTGTATAAAGCATTACAGTCTTTAACTCCGTCATATTCAAATGCAAATTCTGCAAGACCTGTTCCGCCGCAGCAATGGATCTGCGCTACCTTTTTTTCCTGGTTAACATCAACCACAATTCCCATAATTTCCGCAAGCCTTGCCTTTACTTCAGCGCTTGCAGGAGGGCATCCGGTAACTTCTGCTTTACCCAAAAACAGACCTTCGGCAAATCCCGCACAACCAGGGTATCCGCAGGCTCCGCAATTTACTCCGGGAAGAGACCTTTCTAAGTCATAAAGCTTTTGTTCTTTTTTTACAACCAAATATTTTCCTGCAATGGCAAGAGATATTCCAAAAAAAGCGCCAAGAAGAGATATTGAAAGAAAAGCAGCTAAAATTGTTGATAAATCAAACATTTATAACCCCCTTTACCCTAAAAGGTTGTTGAGAAGAGCTCTATCAAAAGCCATAAACGACATTGCCATAAGACCTGTTACAATAAATGCAATCGGAAGACCTTTAAATGGTTTTGGAATATCTTCTAAATCAAGCCTTTCTCTGATTGTTGCCATTATAAAAATAGCCAAGAGAAAACCAAGTCCAACTGCTATACCAGCAACAAAACTTTCCATGGCATTATACCCTGTTCTGGTTGCAATTACAGCTATACCCATAACACCGCAGTTTACTGTAATCAAAGGAAGGAAAATACCAAGAGCTTTGTAAAGAGGAGGAGCAACTTTTTGAACAACCATTTCTACCAACTGCACAAGAGAAGCAATAATAAGAATAAAAGCTACTGTTTGCAGAAAAGTAATATTAAATGGAATAAGAATATAATTCTGTACAGCCCATGTAATAAGAGCTGCAATAGCAGCTACAAATGTAACTGCAAATCCCATTCCTGTAGCAGATTCAACATTTTTAGATACCCCCAAAAAAGGGCACAATCCAAGAAATTGTGTTAAAATAAAGTTACTTACTATTATATAAGTAATTATAATTGCAATATAAGACATTCTATTTCTCCTTCTTTCTCATGGTCTGCCAGTTTAAAAAAGCCTGCAAAAAAGCTATTACAAAAAAAGCTCCTGCTGCCAGCCCAAACATTCTTATCGGCGCGCTTGCCAATCCAGGGATTCTGATAACCCCATCAAAAGTGCCTATAGCAAGAAGAGTAACTGTTCCAGTACCCAACAACTCTCTAAGAAAAGCAATCATAAACAGAGCAAGCGTAAATCCTGCGCCCTGCCCCAAGGCGTACACAATAGATGTTCCCACTTTGTTTTTGTTTGCAAAAGCTTCTGCGCTTCCAAGTATTATACAGTTAACTGCTATAAGCGGAACAAATACCCCCAGGTTTTGATAAAGCTCAGGAGAAAATGCCTGTAAAATCATTTCAACAATTGCCGTAAATGTTGCAATAACAACAATATAAGCAGGAATTCTTACCTTGCTGGGAATAAAATCTTTAAGAAGCGATACAAATATATTTGCACCAAGGAGAACGAATAAAGTACATATTCCCATTCCCAGTGCATTCTCAATAGTCGTTGAAACAGCAAGCGCAGGACAAAGCCCCAGAGCCATAACGAATATCGGATTTTCCTTTAATATACTTTTATTAAATAATTTTAACACTTTTCTATTCTCCTATATCTTTAGCATAATTAGGGTCTTTAGCAAGAACATTCCTGACAAAAGCAGCGCCATCAGCAAGAGCATTTGCAACTCCTACAAACGTTATTGTAGCGCCGGCTACAGAATCAGAATCTGCCCGCGAAAGGTGCGTTCTTCTCGTAGGAATCGGATTATCCGCATCGCCTCTGCCAATAAACTTATTATAGAATTCAGGTCTTTCCGGCTGGTCTCCAATACCCGGAGTCTCCGTATGCGCAAGCATAAAAGCGCGAATCAGCCTGCCGCTTGGTTCAAAGTTGGCAAGCAGCACCAAATCGCCGGAATAACCTACGCCAACAACTCTAAGAATAAAGCTGCTTAACGTCCCATCATCCAAAAATACAGGATAATAACTTCTTACCACCCCGGTATCAGCAATTATTACTTCTTCCCCCGGTGTTCCTACTTCATTTACCAATGCAAGAGCCCGCTGAAGCGCCAGCCTTTTATTTTCTTCTATATGCGGTCTTGTAACAACATTCACAAAACCCAATGCCAAAGACGCAACCATACAAATTGCCGTAAGCTTAAAACCAATTATTAAAATCTTTCTCATTTTTTCTTTTCCTTCGGAACAAATCCAAAAAGCTTTGGACCTGTAAATCTATCAATCATTGCAACAAGAATATTCATTATAATAATTGCCAATGAAACACCTTCAGGTAATGAGCCGTATGCCCGGATCAAAAAGGTTAAAAATCCGCAGCCTATTCCAAAAACTATCTGCCCTTTCGGAGTAAGCGGAGATGTAACCATATCTGTAGCCATAAACAAAGCGCCAAGCAAAAGCCCTCCGGACAAAATGTGGAAAGCAACATCGCCGCTAAAAAATCCCTGCCCAAATCTTAAGCCATCAAAAATCCATACAAAGAGTCCAAATGAAACTATGTACGCCATTGGGATTTCCCATGTAATAACTCTTCTTATAAAAAGATAAATTCCGCCTACAATAAGCAATAAAGCAGAAACTTCTCCCAAAGAACCCGAAACATTTCCAAAGAAAAGGTCAAAGTAATGAGGGTGTATTATTAAACCAAATGATGAAGTAAACCACTCAGACATTGAAGCAGCCATATTACTTATTGGATAATCAGCCAAAAGTTCAAGCGGACCCATAACAGGTAACTCAGCATCAAGAAGCGAAGTCTGGAGAACGCCAAGAGGAGATGCGCCAGCCAATGCATCAAGCCCAATGTCCGGGTTTGTTACAGGAGCCCGCCATGTTGTCATAGCGCCAGTCCAGGAGAAAAGAACAAAACATCTGCCTGCAAGAGCAGGGTTCATTATATTTGTTCCAAGCCCGCCAAATGCCCACTTAACTACAAGAATTGCAAAAATTGATGCAATTGCAGCTACATAAAGAGGAACATCCGTAGGCATATTATATCCAATCAAAAGCCCTGTTAAAATTGCCGAAAAATCACCTATTGATCCTTTTTTCATCACCCGGATCATCACATATTCAGCAACAACCGCAGCAATTATAGATACTGCAATAACAGTAAAAGACCTCATTCCAAAAACATAAATAGCCCAAATACCCGCAGGAATAAGAGCAATAATTACATCAAGCATAATTCTTGACGTTGAGTCTTTGTGGTGAACATGGGGTGAAGACGAAATAATAAGTTTATTATTGATCATGATTTCACCGCCTTTTTATTAGCCATTTTTTTAGCAAGCCTGAATCCCTGTACAAGAGGAATATTTGCAGGACACACAAAAGCGCAGCAGCCGCACTCTTTGCAGTCCATTAAATTAAAACGCATTGCATCTTCATACTTTGCGCGTTTAGCCATTTTATATAACTTTGTAGGCGTAAGCCCCATAGGACAAGCATTAACACATCTGCCGCACATAAGACAAGCAGTTTCAACGCTCTTGCCCATCTCTTTTTTAGTTAAAACAAGAATACCCGAAGTTCCCTTTATTACAGGAGTATCAAGGCTTATCATTGAAAAACCCATCATAGGACCGCCCATAACAATACTTACAGCATCATCAGTAATTCCGCCGCAATCTTCCAGGAGATCCCCAACTTTTGTGCCTATCCGTACCTTAAGGTTAGCAGGCTTTTTTATGCCGCGGCCGCTTACAGTAACAACCCTTTCGATAAGAGGTTTATTAAATACAACAGCTTCGTATATTGCAAACACAGTACCCACATTCGAAACCACGGCGCCAATAGCAAGCGGAAGCTTGCCGGACGGAACTTCCTTATCAAGTACAGCTTTTAAAAGCTGCTTTTCATCGCCCTGAGGATACTTTAACTTAAGCGGAACAATTTCAATACCTGTTCCCTTTTGAGCAGCAAGTTTTTCCATTTTTTCAATTGCATCGGGCTTGTTAGCCTCAATGCCAATATATATTTTATCCGGGTTTAATATCTTCGATAAAATCTCAAGCCCTTTAAAAATCTCTTCGGTTTTTTCAAGCATAAGCCTGTGGTCTGCAGTAAGATATGGTTCACATTCTACTCCGTTAATAACAAGAGCCTCTACTTTTGCATCTGCAGGAGGTGTAAATTTCACATTAGCAGGAAAAGTTGCGCCGCCAAGACCTACAATTCCCATTTCAAGAATTTTATCCTGAAGCTCTTTTGGAGTCATACCGCTCCAGTCAACCGGATCTGCTGTTTTACCGGACTGATCAAATTCGCCCGAAGGCTCAATGATAACTGCCTTGCTCTTATTTCCGCTTGCCAGATAAACATCCGCAATTTCTTTTACTACACCCGGTACAGGTGAATGAATATTGGCTGATATAAAGCCCGCAGCTTTGCCTATCAGCATACCTTCTTTTACTTCATCGCCTGGATTAACCACACATTCAGCCGGAGCCCCTATATGCTGGGACATAGGAACAATAAAGCTGCTTTTAATTGCCGCATTTTTTACAGATTCCTTGTTTGTCAGCTCTTTTGAATCTTCCGGATGAACACCACCTTTGGAAAAAGTTTTTAATGATTTCATGCCGCTTGCTGTTTTCTCCTTCTATTCTCAAATATAACCTTTTTTCTGCTTCCCATAATTTGCGCTTTTTTAGTACCAAATAAAAAATAAAACAATATTGAGTATAAAAAACCAAAAATTACAGGAATTATAAAGATAGGAGCATCTGGAACAACAGTGCCGGGCGCTGCCTGAATCAATCCAGTATTAGATAGCATCAGACCAGTAATTCCCCTATTTTTATCCGCAATTACATTATCATTTAACCAAATGTCTGTAAATTGGTTAATCATTACTTTTTTGTTTTTAAAAATATTTTTTTCAGCATCAAAAAAATAATAAGATATCGTAACCTTCTCATTATTATAAGGAAAAGAGTAATTCATCTTAAAAGGAAGCCTCATCTGAAACGCCAAATGTCTGATATATTCGCAGTACCCAGGCAAAAAGCCCCTCTTTTCGTTGTACCGCGACACTTTTTCAAGAAAAGCGAGCGTCAAACCTGATGCCGGGAATGTGTGAATTGCCGCAGGCATAGGATATTTCAAGCTTTGTCCCCCTGCATAGCCAACAGGATGCCCAAAAAAATATAGCGGCAAAGTTGCCATAGACAAAAAACATATTAACGCAAAAGATTTAATATCAAGCGAAAGAACATTTTCTTTTTCTTTTTTTATACTGATGGCGCAAAATATTTTATGCGAAAACTCTGCGACCCTGCGATATCTGACAAGAAACAGCATTGCAAAGAAACAAAGCTCAAACAATAAAATAAATAGCGGAGTTACGAAAGAACCCGGTCTCGCAGCAGGCAGCGCTGAAAATGTCATATATGATACGATATGCGATATCATGGGAGCAAATGCCGGAATTATCAAAGAAAAAATCGCAATTCCGATTATCAAAAAAGCCTTTTCGTCAAAGTGTTTTTTAATAGAAATAGTTTTATAATTTATATATTCTTCAACAACCTTTTTCTCGATTAACAAAAGGAGCCTTAAGACAAAAAGCATAAATACCGCAGTAAAAAAATAGTTTTCCCCGTTAAAATAAATCAGAAAAACCCAGGGAACCGAATGTAAGAGGTGTACAAACCACTTTTTTTTGTTGTTATATACAAATATAGAAAGAATCATAAGGTATAAAAACAGCAATATAATTCCGAACCGATTATTTTCGTACTTTGGGATTATCCAGTTGTAATTATTGCCCAAAACAGATTCTACAACAGCAGATGTTTGCCAGTAATCTGCCTCTGTTCGCAGATAATAAACAGAAAATGGCTTATTGTTTACATAAGCTTTGAAATATTCAGGCACTCTGCGAAGAAAATTGCTGAATCGTGGGTCTTGCGGGTTAAAGCGGTTTTCTATTCTGTCAACAGTCATATAGGTCAAAGTGTTGTAATTAGTGTACGCAACTTGTGTATTATATTTTGAAATAACTTCATCAAAAAAATCAGTATCCAGAAGTTTTCTATATATATAGCGATTATCCATACTCTTTTCTATAAGCAGAATCTGAAACCCTTCCCAGCTTTTTATGCTAATTCTCTGCACATTTGAGACTGCGAGGTACGAAAATAAAATCGCCGTCAAAAAAGCAAAACAAAGAATAGTTTTATTGTACTTGATTTTGAGATTATTCATAAAATTTAAAGGATACTAAAAGCTACAGCTATAAAAAAACCAATCACAATGCCTATTAAAACCTCAGAAACAGTATGACCGTTTACTTCTTTTACAGATTTATAGTCTGTATTTAGCTTTTCATGAAGATCTGTACCAAGTTTATTCAGAGTTCTTGCCATAATTCCGGCAGAGCGCCTTACGCCCACAGAATCCCTTATAACAAGAAGACCATACGCAAGTACAGCTAAAA
Source organism: Spirochaetota bacterium (assembly GCA_009786125.1). Taxonomy (GTDB): domain Bacteria; phylum Spirochaetota; class Spirochaetia; order CADAEX01; family CADAEX01; genus WQTU01. The sequence goes on along the minus strand of WQTU01000121.1, from coordinate 8,500 downwards.
ATATTGTTGAATTAAATCCTTCTTTAAACCCTATGGCAGTTGCAAGTGCTGTTACAAGCGCAGAATGACTCGAAGGCATTCCGCCTGTTTTCCATAAGAGCATTCCAATATAATACCTTAGAGGCATTTGAACAGGTCTTGATATAATAACAATCATTGTTTTTACAAATTGGGTAAAAATCCAACTAAAAAAAGCTGAAATAAAAATAGGGTTGTAAAGAATATTGTTGGAATACCCATATTCATGCATAGTAAGATACTCAACAGGAAAATAATGAATGTCAAGTAATAGGCTAACTAATTTCATAAAAATAGGAACAGCAGGCAAAGACGATAATAACAAACGAATAGACAGAATAATAAGAACAATTATTCCATCGCTCTCTCTTGGCACAATTTACAGGGAAATTCGGCTTGGTAAAATACGGCTTAATGGAGAAAAAACTGCTTCTGAAACCCGGGTTATTGCCGGCGATTCAATTTATATCCACAAATCGCTTGCGGAAATTGTTAAAGAAGATATTGAAAAGATCGCTTCGAAAAAACAAACCATTTGCCAGGCATGCGATGGGCTGGCGGCTGCGCTGCCTCGCCTAAAAGACGGCTCGCATCTCAGTCGCCAGCCCTCATTAGCAATACTCACTTCACTCGCATGTTGCAACGAAGTTTCTAGCGATCCGGACGCAGCCTGTTCTCCAGCTACAGAAGAAATGTCTCTCTCATCTTCGCCCTCACTTCCCGGCAATCCGCATTTTCCAGCTTCGCAACCTTGCCCTTGTAGCGACGTCCGTGTCGCTGGGCAAGACGCGGCGTCCGTGTCGCAAATCGAAATATTGTTTGAAAACAGCGATTTTCTTGTGGTTAACAAGCCTGCGGGAATGCTGATACATACACCCGACTTGCGCCGGAGCAGCGCCAGGAATGCAGGCGAAAACTGCCGGACACTGGATGCAATAGTAAAAAAGCTGCTTATTGAAAAATCGCGGGAATCGCTTGCATTTTCGCCTGCTCCTTTGCACAGGCTCGACAAAGAGAGTTCGGGAATTGTTTTTTTTAGCAAATCTATCGAAGGCGCACGAATATTCACCAGCCTCTTAAAAGAACAAAAGCTTGTTAAAAAATATATCGCGCTTCTGGATGGTCATTTGCCGCAGGCTTGCACATGGAAAGATTCCCTGGCGCGGGAAGATGAAAAGCAGGCAAAAAGCGCACCCAAAGAAGCAATTACGCATATCAAACCTTTGCTGCATTCGCCATGGAACCAAAGCCAGAACCAACCTTGCCCTTCCAGCGGCATTCGTACCCACAAGGGGCACTTTACCGCCGGGCAAGGCGCGGCATCCGTGCCAACACGTGCTTTGCACGCGCCGCAGACGCTTGCGCTGGTTGAGATTGAGACAGGCAGGTATCACCAGATACGAAAGCATTGTTCCATGCACGGATTCCCGCTATCCGGCGACAAAAAATATGGAGGGTCTGCGTTTAAGCCCGCAAAGCAGGGGAAAAGCTGCGGCTTTTTGCTTCATTGCTGGAAAATCGAGCCAAAAGAGAGCAAAGAAAGCGAAAAGCCTGGATTTATCAGTATTACAGCGCCCCTTCCAGACCCATTTATGAAGACAATAAGCGATATTTTTGGAAAAAATTGTATCAAAAGCTTGTTTGCAGCAGAGGACTAAAATTTATTTTCTAGCTGCTTTACTTTTTTAAATTCTGTGTTATATCATAATATATGAGCTTAGTTCGCTATATCATGTGGTTTTTCCTGGGAGTAAAAGTTTTTGCTCTTGTTGGGCGGAGCGGAACTGGAAAAAGTTTTAGAGCCAAACTCATTGCAGAAAAATATGGCATTGATCTAATCGTAGACGATGGTCTTCTTATCAAAGAAGACAATATTATTGCAGGCAAATCAGCAAAAAAAGAAGAAGCTTTTCTTACTGCAATAAAAACTGCGCTGTTCGATGATGCAACCCACAGAACCGAGGTGCAAAAAGCTTTAGCAAAGACGAAATTCAAGCGCATACTTCTTATTGGCACATCAGACAAAATGGTGAGCAAGATCGCAAAAAAATTAAAACTGCCCCAGCCTTCGAAAATAATCAGAATAGAAGATATTGCAACAAAAGAGGAAATAAACTATGCAATACATTCGAGAAATACCGAAGGCAAGCATATAATTCCTGTTCCTTCTGTTGTAATCCAGAAAAACTATCCGACTATTTTCGCCGACTCAATAAGGGTCTTTATGAAGAAGAATTTTTTCAAAGACCCCAAGGCGTTTGATAAAGCAGTTGTTCAGCCCAGTTTTTCCGAGAAAAAAGGAGCTGTTACAATGTCGGAAACTGCGCTTACACAGATGTTAAGCCACTGTGCAGATGAGTATGATCCTTTTATCAAAATAAATAAAATAAAGGTAAAGCATGATACAAGCGGCTATTCAATAAAGTTATATTTAAAGCTTCCATATATGCTGCAGATATCCGGCAAGGTGCATGGGTTTCAGCAATATCTTATAACGAGCCTGGAAAGACATGCTGGTATTATTGTTAAGGAAATAAGTCTTAAAATCGAAAATTTCATTAGAACACAGGATAGCAGCAAACCGCCGGGCTGATTTGTCTTTCTCTCTATCTCTTACTCTGATGTGCGGCCGGCGGTCTGCGAGCGGGAAAGCGCCGGGTTTTTGCCTGGTCTTCTTCGCCGGTTCTGCCTGTTGCCGCGCCGCTGCCGGATAGCTGATTTGCCATCGCTTTGCGCGGCTGCTTCATCCTCATTGCCGGACAAGGCGCACGCTTTTGCGCTTTTTGCTGTGCCTTCGTTGTAAGCTTTTTTTTCCCGCGGAGGCGATGTTGCCAGCTTTATATTATTTTTCTTGAATATGCTTTTTATTGCTTCGGCAATATCATTATTCGGAGGAGTTAATGGCCGGATAAAAGATTTTACATCTTCCATAACCTCTTTCATTGTTCTTACAGGGTCATTATTCGGATTAAGTGTACTTAATATAAAACTTTCGATTAATGGCGGCAAGAGAACAGATATATCAGCAGAAGTTAATGCGCCAGTTTTTATTTCTGCATCAAAATTATTAAGGTTTTCGTAAAAGCGGCTGTTTTTCTGGAGGCTGTAAATATTGGGAAAAATCAGTTTTAGAATTCCCAAGGATGCAAGTTTTTTGAAAATAGCTGCAGCGTGCCCGGTTTTCATTATCTTGATGATTTCTTCGGTAACTCTTGACTGCGAACAGGTGATTAAATCTTTTGTGTGCTTTTTAATTTTCATTTTAAGGGAAAAGGAAATATCGCTGTCTATTATTACAGAAGATTTTATTGCGCGTATAATTCGTATGGGGTCTTCAAGAAAAATCGTATCGAGCGGGAGAATGGGTTTTACAACTCTTTTTTTAAAATCTTTGTAGCCGCCGGTAAAGTCTATTATCTGTTCTTCTTTGGGGCAGTAATAAAGTGCATTTATTGTAAAATCTCTTCGCCATGCGTCTTCTGCCATTGTTCCAAAGCTGTTGGCATCCTGATTTTCGCTCTGAGCAGCCCTAAATGTGGAAACTTCATAAATATTTTCGCCAAAATAAACATGAACGAGTCTGAATCGCTTGCCTATAATTCTGGAGCGCCGGAATACTTTTCTGATTCCTGCGGGATAAGCGTCTGTAACAATATCAAAATCTTTGGGCTGTTTTTTTAAAAGCAAATCGCGGACAGCCCCGCCTACTATATAGGGTTTAAAACCTGCGCGTCTTAGTTTGTCGCAAATCAAAAGCGCCTGAAAATCTATATCACGCCGCTCAATTGAATGCTCGTCTTTTGTGTAAATTTCAGCTATTTTTTCTGTTTTGCCTTTATTGCTAGTTGCGTAGCGGACAATCAATCAGTAAATCCTTTTTTTTGTTATTTTTTTGTTATATTATACACATTTTCGTTCCTGTGAACATCAGGATTTTTTATTTTTCTGCAAAGAATTGATTAATATGATGAAGTATGTGGCTGATGGCCTCTCGGCTTGCACGTCGCAACAAAGTTTCCAGCGAATCGCTTGCGCGTCTTTCTCCTGCGGCCATAGTCGAGCTTCAGCCCAAGGTCCTGATGCTGTCGCCGATAATTTCTTGACAAAGAGATGGCATGGATATAAATTTGTATTAAAGGAGATAATAAATGAATACTGCTGTAACATTACATATAGATAAAAATGTGATAAAAAAAGCAGAAATTTATGCAAAAAATGCAAAAAAACCTCTTTCTCAACTGGTTGAAGAATACTTATTATCAATTTCATCAAATATGGACAATGAGAACAAAATGCCGCTTGGGCCAATAACCAGTCAACTGGCTGGAATTATAAAATTGGATAGAGACATAAACCACAAGGAATTATTAACAGATGCCATAACGGAGAAATATCTTTGAAAAACTTTTTTTTCGATACTGATGTTATATTGGATATTTCAATTACATGAGAAATGAATATAAAAGATTCAGTAAAAATAGTAAATCTTGTAGAAGCAGGTTTGTATAAGGGTTATACTTCATCAGTTATTTTTACAAATACTTATTACATACAGAGTAAGTTAATTGGACGTGACGTATCAATCAATTTCTTAAAAAACTTAAGGCGATTATTAACAGTATTAAATGTCGATGATTCAATAACTTATAAAGCATTAGAATCTGAATTCAGCGATTTTGAAGATGCTGTTCAATATTTTACAGCACTTGAAAGTAATATGGATTGCATAATAACCAGAAATGTTAATGATTATAAAAAAACGACAATATCGGTTTATACACCTACAGAATTATTGAAAATTATTGAGATAAAAACAAATAACGTAACATAACTAGGCAGCAGCGGATAAACTTCCCGAAAAAGCTGTTTCTTATTTTCTTAACGAAGAAAATGAGCTGTTTTTTAGTTCTGCCAGCATTTGGGAAATAATTATAAAAAAAGGGATAAATCGCCTTCGCCCTGCGCAAATCGCGACATCCGTGTCGCGATTTGCGCAGGATGCAACTTCCATGTTGCAATTTTCAGGTAGACCCTGTTGCGCTCTATTGGGGGCTTTTGGAGAATGGATATATCGAACTTACTATAAATAGCTGCCATACGCTACTGGTTGCTGATTTACCCAAGATTCGTAAAGACCCATTCGATCGTATCTTGATAGCCCAGGCAAAATCCGAAGGTATGTCACTGCTCACATCGGACAAGGCTGTGGCGCAATATTCACCTGCGATTTTAATTGGAGCTTGACCCGCTTTTTAGGGAACATATTATACAGCAGGTAAAACTTCTCGCGAATCTTCATAGGAAAAGCAAAGAAAATTTGGAAACCATCAGCAAAAAACCTTAAATTCTATGCCTGCCGTAGAATTCCTTGCGAGTTTTTCATTCTGTCTCTGGTTTTGTAATACTAAATGCGTAATGTGCTGGCTTGAATAATTATGAAAAAGCTGCTATACATATCCATCATGAAATTAAGCAAAAACGTCATCTTGGGTTTTGCAGCCGCACTCTTCTTTTCGCTGCTCGGCATAGCAGGAGTCTTTAGCTATCTGGAAAACAGGCTCTACGATCTTTTCCTGCACTTCCGCGCAGACCGTCAGCGTATAACCAATGTAGTATTTTTGAATGTTGACGATGCAGGCATAGCCTTTCACGGCGTTTTTCCCTGGCCGCGCTCAATTACTGCCGACGCGCTGCTAAGGCTTAAAGAATTCGGCGCTCTTGCGGCTATCTTTGATATTGAATATATAGAAAAAGGACCGCCCGGAGTAGATAGTATTTATCTGGAAGGAGGTTTAGGTCGCGATTTTGACCGCAGCTTTACGGAAATAACTTCTGCGACAGGCGATCTTATATCCGCTATTCTGGAAGGGCGTCTAAACCATGCTGATATTGATATGCACTCTCATGAACTAATTGCGTTTATCCGCCAGGAGAGGGACAATCTTTACAAAAGAGCCAGAACTGTAGCGCGCGACAACGATCTATATCTGGCTCAAGCTTCTGCTCTGCTCGGAAGAAGCTGGGCAACATTGAATCTTCGCCCGCATCCTCTTGATAATCCCGAAGAAGCTGCCCGCAGACCTATGGCAGAAGAACTTTTTTCCCGGCCTATTAATGCACGTCCGGGCGCCAACCCCGGAGAATTTGTCGATATCCTTCCTGCCCTGCCTTTATTTGCCATGTCTGCACAGGGAGCAGGATTTACCAATGCTGTAATCGATTCGGACGGAGTAAGACGCAGAATATATCTTGCTCTTAACGTTAAAGACCACTGGTATTTCCAGCTTGCTTTTGCCCCGCTAATGTATTATCTCGGAAATCCGGAAGTAGAACTGCACAGCCGAAGAATGATTATAAGAGACGCTCGTCTGGGAGACCGAAAAAGAGATATTGTAATACCTCTGGACAACAGAGGCCGCATGTTACTTGACTGGCCGCGGGGAAATTTCTTTGAAAAATACAAGCATATTTCCTTTTATGATTTTGCACTTCTGGAGCTCCTTGAAGCAGAGCTGGAACAGTTTAGCGTGGCATTTCTTTATACAGACATTCCATTCTTTGCCCAGCACGACTCATCTTTGGCGTCAATTCCCTTTATTGCACATGAACTTATGGTACTGTTTAATGCAGCAAGAGCTCTAAGAATAGCTGCTCTCGAAAATACTTGCGAAGAATCATTTTTCGAATACCTGGAGCATCGCGCCTATAGCCGCGATTTAATCCGCGAAATTCTGGAGCTCAACCCCGGAGCCAAAGTAAAAGAAATTGCAGATGCTCTTACAGGAGAAGGCGGCGCTATTACAGATTCCGGCACAATTGCTGCAATTTTGTACGAAGCTGAATATATCAATAATCTTGCTAAGCGACTTGAGACAGTTCTTAGCGAATACTACGGCATAAGAGGAGTAATTAAAAATGCAGTGCAAGGCAGATTTTGCATTATAGGAAGAGTTGATACAGGAACAACTGATATTGGAAGAAACCCTTTTCACAGAGTATATATAAATACCGGAACTCACGCCGTAGTGCTGGATACGATTCTTTCTGAATCATTTCTTAGACCTGCGGGCATATTCTGGCGAATCCTTTTAACATTAACCCTTGCGCCTCTATTAATAATTGCCGGCTCTTTTCTTTCGCCAAAATTCCGGGCAGGATCGGGCTTTTTGGGCGCTTTGCTTATTTTTATATGCGCTGCCCTGATCTTTCGTTTTACAGGATTATACCTTCCTCCAATAGAAATTATCTTTGCAATAATCACTGCTGTTGTTGGCAGAGAAATTTTTGCCTACATTGTTTCGGAAAAGGAAAGAAAGTTTTACCGCCAGGCTTTTGCCACCTATACTTCGGAAGCAGTGGCTAACGAAATTGCAAAAAATCCTTCTCTTCTCCAGCTTGGCGGAACCAAGCGTCAAATGAGCGCTGTTTTTACAGATATCAATAATTTTTCCGGCATTGCCGAAACGCTTACTCCCGAAGAGCTTGTCAGCCTTCTTAATCAATACTTGACATTAATGAGCGACATAATTCTGAACGAGCAGGGAACTATTGACAAGTATGTAGGAGATGCAATTATCGCTTTTTTCAGCGCGCCGCTTGAGCAAAGCAGCCATGCTCTTAACGCCTGCATAACTGCAATAAAAATAAAGCGCGCCGAAGCTGAGTTAAACAAAACTATAGGGCAGAATATGCTTCTTAGAACCAGAATTGGAATTAATACAGGCGATATGGTTGCAGGCAACATGGGCACGAAGAAAAAAATGAACTATACGATCATGGGAGACGCAGTAAATCTGGCTGCGCGCCTGGAAAGCGTAAACAAGCAATATCATACCTGGATAATGGCTTCGGAAGATACCATAAAGCAGACAGGAGACCATCTCCTTGTTCGCCGTCTGGACAAAGTGCAGGTAACGGGCAGAAACGAACCTGTTCAGCTCTACAATGTGCTGGGCATTTTACAAGAAGCTTCTTTGGAACAGAAAAAACTAGTTGAAATGTTTCAGCAGGCTTTGGACTACTTTGAAAACCGGGACTGGAAAAGAGCCGAGAAAGGATTTTGGGAAGTTCTGATGAGTGAAGCATCCGGTCCTGCAAAGCTCTATTTGAAACGCTGCGAAGAGTACATAAAAACCCCGCCTGACGACAACTGGGATGGTGTTTATAAACTAACGGAAAAATAAGGGGCACAGCTATATCAAATGACTTGAAAACTCAAAAAAATCTATTCTGTCTGTGTTAACTGGGGGAGTCAGTGAAAAAATTATTGTTCGGCTTGCTTAAAAACATAATCAGCTCAATAAACAGGTTTTTTACCACATTCTGCATTACGATATCTCTGTTTTTTGTGAGCGCTTACAGAGTTGTTTTTGAACCAATAGGCGGAAACGCGGAAATTGCTAACAGGCTTACACTTGTTTTTTCACTTGGAATATTGGTATGTACGCTTGGTACCATCCTTTACGAAAAATTTAAAAACAGA
>WQTU01000120.1 GCA_009786125.1 Spirochaetota bacterium | reverse complement strand
TCTAATCAGCAATTCCACAATTTTTCCTCGTTTTCCTTTGGAAAACTGCGAAAAAATGATAATAATGTATTGCTGATTTATTCTCGATTGAATAAATCAGCGATTTCTTAGCCTTCGCAATCGGAAGGAGATGATTTATGGCCAGCAATAGCAAGCATTTCGGCAAAAAAGATGAAAACGGATACCACATGGGTACCATGAAGTGGGCGCTGGACTTTGGTTTATCAAAAGAAGATGCTCTGGTGCTTGCGCGGGCAAATGTCAATGTAGACAAATTGCCAGGCAGAAAAAGCCCATGCCCGAAGTGGATTCCTTTTATCGGCGGCAGACCAGAGCTGCATTTTAATACGAGCAACATTAAAAACAGCTATGGCACAGAGCAAGATACCCGAATTAAGAACGCTCAGCATTATCTACAAGAGGCCATAAAAATCAAAGACGAGAACAAAGCAAAGTCTTTAGAGTATCTGGGAATTGCGACTCATTGCCTGCAAGACATTGCATTTCATACTGATGATGTTGTTAGAAAATTCTTATGGTATTATCATATTTCAAGGGTAGACGAAGCTTGTTACAGACCTCTAAGCTGTTTAGCTCTGGCGGAATTTTATACAAAACAAGTTTTGGAGATGTGGTCTCAGAAAAAATATATAAGCGATTCCAAAATTTGGAATATCCGGAATCTTGTATGCTATATTGAGTAAAATCCCTCATAATTGCGCAATTTTTTTTAAAAAACACAGTAAAAAACTTGTATCTTTTTTTAAAATGTGATTTAAATACTGCCATGATAAAACACTACGAAAAAACACTATCTCAGTTTTGCCTTGAGGCATCTGAACTGTACGGCGACAAGCCAGCTTTTGGTTTGTTTCAGGAAGACAAAATTTGTGAAGAACGTAAAATCACATATAAAATGATGGGTACTCGCTCCCGGCAGATTGCTCTGCTCTTAAAGCAGCTTGGCATACTTCCGGGCGACCGGGTGATGCTTCTTTCGGAAAACAGTCCGGAGTGGCCGTTGGCTTACTTTGGCATTGCCCACGCGGGCGCGGTTATTGTTCCCCTGTTGCCTGCTTTTTCCGCAGATCAGGTGCAGCATATTGCGAACCACGCAGAGGTTTCTGCAATAATCCTAAACCGGACAATGGCAGCCAAAATCGAAGGAATGTCCCGGACTCTCCCGCTGATTTTTCTCGACAGTATGACTTCGGACGAAATTACTGTTTGCAGCGAAGGTTCTGAAAAGCAAATAGCTTTGCCAGACCCGAACGGCGAGCTCCCGCAGCGCAAGCCAGAGGATTTAGCTGTCATTATTTACACCAGCGGAACCTCGGGAAACAGCAAAGGAGTAATGCTTTCTCATAAAAATCTTGTTGCCAATGCGATTACTTCTCAGGAAACACAAATGGTATATCCCGGCGACCGGTTTATTTCGGTATTGCCTCTGGCTCATGCTTATGAGTGCACTATCGGGATGCTTATGCCGGTAATGAGCGGCGCAAATATAACTTATCTTGACCGTCCGCCTTCTGCATCTATTTTGCTTCCCGCGGCCAAGAAAATAAAGCCTACTTTAATGCTTACAGTTCCGTTGTTTATAGAAAAAATATACCGCAATGCTATTAAGCCAAAGATGCAAAAAAGCAAGCTGTATCACTTTTTCCTTACCAGACCTCTGGTAGTATGGGTTGCCGGACGCAAACTAAAGAAAACTTTGGGCGGCAAAATCCACTTTTTTGGTATTGGCGGCGCTCCGCTTGCTCCTGAAGTGGAAAAATTTCTTCGTAGTATCCGGTTCCCGTATGCAATAGGATACGGGCTAACCGAAACTGCGCCTTTAATTGCCGGATCCCCTCCGCATACTTTCTCATACCGCTCAACAGGCAAAGCATCTCCGGGCGTGGAATTGCGAATCGCACCTGTTGACAATGTTAAAGAAGCTGGTGTTGGAGAAATTCAGGCTCGCGGTCCCAACGTGATGATGGGTTACTTCCGCAATGAGCAGCAGACCCGCGAAGCTTTTACCGAAGATGGCTGGTTTCGTACCGGAGACCTTGGCCGCTTGGACAAAAAAGGCATGGTCTACATCTGCGGCAGAATCAAAGCGCTTATACTCGGTCCTGGCGGAGAGAATATATATCCGGAAGAGATTGAAGGCTTGCTTGGAAGTTCCAACTTAATCGAAGAAGCGCTTGTATACTTAAGCGAAAAAGGCGAACTTATTGCAAGAGTACGGCTAAGCGATGCAGCAAAAGAAGCAGCAGTTGCAATGGAAAAGATGGTTGAAGAGCTGCGCGCATGGGCAAATAAAAAGCTGGCAAGCTTTTCCAGGCTTTCGAAAATTATAATTCAGGAAGAACCTTTTGAAAAAACGCCTACCATGAAAATAAAGCGATACCTATATATTCCGAATTCTTCGCCTATGTTGTCGGGACAACAGTAAGTCCTAACCAGTAGTCACTACAAAGAAAAGGTATTATGCCATGCTGTATAATACCTTTTCTTTTTTGAAAAAAGTGCTATTGGACGAATAAGCGAGCATCATGCTAAAGCTTACTTTCGCACAAAGTACCCCCTGCGGGTGTGATCGAGCGATGAGGAACAAAAAGGGTCGCGTACGCGTACCACGCGGCTTGCCCCGCGGAAAATCGCCGGAGGCGATGGATAACAGGGCTTGCCCTGCGGTATAAAACCCTTTATTATATTATAGAAAGATATTAAATAAGGAGTTTAGTTATGAATATTTTGATTTTTGGACCAAATGGCAGCGGAAAAGGCACAATGGGAGCAATTGTAAAAGACAAATACAGCATTGCACACATTGAGTCCGGAGTTATATTCAGAGAAAATATTAAAGGCGGCACAGACCTTGGCATGAAAGCAAAAGCATATATAGACAAAGGCGATCTTGTACCGGACGAAATTACAATCCCAATGATTCTTGACAGGCTTAAAAAAGATGACTGTAAAAAAGGATGGCTTCTTGACGGATTTCCAAGAAACAATGTGCAGGCAGAAAAACTTGCAGAAGCTCTTAAAGCTTCTGGTATGAAACTGGACTATGTAATTGAAATACTTCTCGACAGAGATGTCGCGAAAAAAAGAATTATGGGAAGAAGACTTTGCGCAAATGACAATAATCACCCCAATAATATCTATTTTGATGCAATAAAGCCAAACGGCGACAAATGCAGGGTATGCGACGGCGCTCTTTCAACAAGAGCAGACGACCAGGACGAAACAGCAATAAACAAACGACACGATATTTATTATGATAAAAACACCGGCACACTTGCGGCAGCATATTTTTTCAAAGATTTGGCAAAAAAAGATGGAACAAAATATGTTGAGCTTGATGCAAGCGGAAATGTTAAACAAGTTTCTGAATATCTGATGAACCAGCTTAAATAATTCTGATTAAAAATTCTAATCGGGTAACAGCTAACCGCTAGGGTTATTAGCCGCGCTTACACCGATTGGCACACCTTAAAAAAAGGGGCATCTTAATTAGATGCCCCTTTTTCGTACTTATTAGCCGCCTCGCTCGGATCGCAGGGCAAGCCCTGCGGTCGCTTTGCGCCTTTTAAGCAATTAAACCTGTTCCCTTGTAAGCCAAAGTATTCTTTTTGCAATAAAAACAAGATACCCGTTTATTCTTGCATAATAATTTACCAGATCAAGGTGTATAGATGATGTCTCGAGCGATACTTTAAGCCCTTTTTGCAGTCTGTCGATATGAGAAAGCTGATACCTTCTCTCATCAACCTCTGAATACACATCTGTTACTTGTTTTGCAAGCAAAGCATTTTCATCTTTTAACGCTGTAACCACACGATTAACATTATCCATTACTTTTCCATGAAGCTCTGTAAGTTCTGCACTGCCCTGCTCAGAAAATGATAAGTTCTTCTCTGCCATAACTTTTGCCAGCGGCATAATACTTTCCTCAATAACATCGCCAATAGATTCCAGTTCATTTTTTATGTATAGATAGTTAATACTTCTCTTGGATTCTTCCTCGCCAAGTTCGTGAGTGGAAACTTTTGCAAGATATGGAATTACAGCTTTATAAAGGATATCTACTTTCGCGTCTGTTTCTGAAATTTCGTTTATCAGCTTTATGTCTTTTGCTTTGAATGCCTTATCAGTCTTTCCAAACATATCCTGTACAAGCTCTGCACCTACAATAATTTCTTTTTTAGCCATATCAAGAGCCATATCAATATTTTCTTCTATAATTTGTTCATTTAAATGTGTTGGACCAAAAGCTTTTTCATCATCTGGCACATCTTTAAGTATCAAGTATGAAAGTTTAATTACCGGAGTAATAATCCAGATTTTAATTAATCCCAGTATAAGGTTGTAAGAGACCTGGAAAAACGGGAGCTGCCACCAAAGAGCCCTAACCAAACCTGTCTCCGGGTCTGCATACCAGGGGAGAACAATGTGTTTAAATGGCCATAAAAAGCTTGTAAAAACGATTACACCGCCAAGACTAAAGATACAGTTTGTAAGAGCAACCCGCTTACCATCCCTGTTCGCAGCAATTGAAGCCAAAAGCGCTGTAGATGAAGTTCCGCCATGCGCGCCCAGTGCTATAAACATCGCGCTGCCAAAAGGCAAGAGTCCTTCGATAATCAGTGTTAAAAGAATCGCTGTTGTAGCAGTAGAAGACTGAATAATAATTGTAAAAACTATTCCTATTAATATCAATAACGCCGGATTGGTGATTCTTATGAATAAATCAGTAAAAACCCCTCTTAGCTCCAGGTTATGCCTGAACACATCGCCCATAAGCATAAGACCTACGAACAATATACCAAAGCCAACGAAGAAATCTGCAAGATTCTGCATTTTACCGTCTTTGGAAACAAGCTTCATAAGCGCGCCAATAAACACAAGCACCATGAAAAAATCTCTTACTCTAAAAGCAGCAAGCATTACCAAAAAGAGAGTACTGGTAGTACCCAAATGCGCTCCCAAAATAATAGCAGTACCTTGAAAAACAGTTAACAGCCCCGCACTAACCAACCCTACAACCATTACAGCTGTTGCAGTAGAAGATTGAATAATGGCTGTAATAAAACAACCCAAACCAAAAGTCTTAACGCGGTTTTCACCGATTTTGTCAAACATTGCACGAGCGCTTCCGGAAGTGCTCTTTCTAACACTCGTACCAAACATTGCTATACCATATAAAAATACCCCACAACCGACAAATAGGGATAATATGGAATAAAACATATCCATCGAAATACCTCCAAAGTTTTATGAGTCTTGTTAAAAATGTAAAAGATAATAATTAGTATATTACTTAGACAGTTCTGTCAAGTTTAAAATCAAAAGTTTTTTAAAAAAGCTCCGTGTTTAAACTTGTTATATCAAGCTTGAGAGAGTAAGATAGTCGAGTTTTTTGTTATTCTGATATACGCGCATATTGCCCGGACTTATTTCGTCTATAAGGATTATCTCGCCATCAACCAGTCCGAACTCAATCTTAATATCAACAAGTTCCAGCCCGCGCGCTTTTAGGTCATCTTTGACAATATCGCAGATTTTTATTGTTTCGCTGTATATCTTGTCGTATTGCGCAGGAGTCAAAAGCTTGAGCGCAGCGAGTATTTCTTTGGTAACCGGCGGATCGTCGCGAATATCATCCTTTAAGGTAACCTCGAATATCTTTGGAAGCATTTCGTTCTCCTTGCAATAAAGCTCAAATCTCCTGATAAAACTTCCAGCAGCTTTGTATCTAAGCACAAACTCCAGCCCGTTTCCAAAAAGCTTTGCCGGCCGGACAACCATTTCGTTTTTCGACAAATCTGCGCTAACATAGTGAGTTGCGATATTGTGTTTTTTGAGAAGCTCAAAAAAATAATGTGTCATTTTAAGAGCGCCGGAAGCTACTCCGTCCACAGAGCCGACTACTTTATTGCCGCCCGGATCAGTTTCTCCGGAGGAATTGCCTGTAACAGTATCCTTGAATTTGAGAAGGTAATTGCCGTCTGGCATTTTATATACATCTTTCGTTTTACCGGTTTTAAAAAGCTTCATAAATTGCTCCTAAAAACAAATTGTTTTTTGCATGATATAATATATCACATGAAAGAGATATACTTCATATAATCTCTTTTGTTTATCCCGCGCCTCTCTTTATATTGCCAAACATGCAAATAAAAGGTATATATTGGATGTGAAAATCCTTTACATCGGTGAAATAACAGGGAAAAGCGGTGTTTTCTGCATAAAAAAACTTCTTTCGGACTTAAAAAAAGAGCTCGCTGTAGATTTTACAATAGCAGGAAGCGAGGGAGCGACCGGCGGTTTCGGAATTGGAAAAACTCATGCAGTATATCTTAAAAAGCTGGGAATAGATGTACTTACAACAGGTGAAAAAGCTTTTTTTAAAAAAGATATGGTAGATTTCATACCAAAAGCATCGTTTATACTAAGACCCGCAAATTACCCGCCCAATGTTCCGGGAAGAGGCTATAAAATATATCAAGCTGGCGAACATAAAATCGGAGTGTTAACGTTACTTGGTGTTTCGGGATTTACTAAAATATATCTGAATAATCCTTTTTATTATTTGCATGATATCGTAGATAAACTCAGGAAAGAAACAAATATAATTATCTTTGATTTTCATGCAGCTACAACTGCCGAGAAAAAAACAATGATTCATTATGCAGAAGGAAAAGTTTCTGCCGTAATAGGAAGCCATTCAAAAGTTATGACAGCAGATGAAAAAATATTGCCAGGCGGCACTGCTGCAATAACAGATGCAGGAAGAACAGGAAGCCAAACCTCGGTCGGAGGGCTTGAGCCATGTGTTGAAATAAAAAAATTCCTTTCGCAAATTCCCGAACGCTCGCGCGATTGCTGGGATAATCTTGAGTTGCAGGGAGTGCTTATAGATGTTGATCCGGGAACAGGAAAAGCAATAAGTATAGAAAGAATTAAAAAAAGTTGTGTAGCGGAGAAAGAAGAATGTATGAACGAGGAACTATAACAAAAGTTGATAACAATATTATAACTGTAAGGTGCAGCACCCATCAATGCAGAGGTTGTTCTGCATCAAAGGTTTTCTGCAAAAAAAAAGATAAAGAGTTTCAATCACTAAACCCGGACAACCTTGATCTTGAGATAGGCGATGTTGTGGAAATTTATATATCCCCGGGTAAAACTATCTGGTTTAGTTTTTCTGTATTAATTTTTCCATTAATACTTTTTCCCATAGGATATTATCTAACAGGGCTAATTGCAAATACAACTTCCGATGGTATAAGACTCATTGGAGGACTTGCGAGTCTTGTTATTGGTTTTTTGACAGCTTTTGTTTATAATTCTTATACTAAAGACCAGAAATATCCTGTTATACTTAAAAAACTTGAAGAACGTGCAAAAGCTAAATCAGAGTAACTAAACTCAAAATGCTTCTTCAAAGCGCCCTGTTCTAAGAAGAACAAGTGTACACGCTTCTGCATGAGGTATTGATGCTTTTACAAGGGCTTCTTTAAGCTCCTGGGATTCTGTTCCGGGATTGAAAATAACCCGCTGCGGGTTTAGTCTAACAATATCAGGAATTAATGGAACAATTTTTTCCGGACCAACATAAAGCGTAAGCGTATAAACATCTTCGCCCGCGTCCGCATTTTCCAGGCTGTTCCTAACCTCAATTCCATCAATATCTTTCAGCTGCGGGTGCACAGGAATAACATCATACCCATGCTCTGCAAGCATTTTTAAAGCTTTATAAGAGTATCTTTCTGGGTTATTGCTGGCACCCAGAACAACAACTGTTTTTTTTGACATACCTTGGCTTACCCTTTAATATTTTTTTCTATAAAACTGATTATCTTGTCTTTTGGAATAGCGCCTGTAAAACTGTCTGTTTTTTCTCCGTTTTTGAAAAACATTACAACAGGAATAGTCATTACATTATATTGCCCGGCAAGTTTATTTTCTTTATCAACATCTATTTTATAAAAACCAAGTTTGCCCTGATAATTTTCCGAAATAGAGTCAAGAATCGGACCTAAAGCCCTGCATGGACCACACCAATTTGCATAAAAATCAACTATTGCGGTTTCTTTTCCCGTAACAATTTTTGAATTAAATGTATTTGCATCTAAAAGTTCAACAGCCATTACTTACCCCCCCCATTTCTGTTTATATCTTAATACTAAAAAAACAAACAGTCAATTTTCGCAAATTATTTTGTAGTTAATCAGCGATTCCTTAAATCCTTTTTGCTTTATAATAGAGCAGCAGAATAAAATATAAAATATAAATAAAAGCATTAAATATCCGCAAAGGATTTCTAAAAAACCTGCCTATTCTTTCTATTAGCATACCGCCGGCTGTTTTTGATGGCTTGGGTTTTTTACCTGCAAAAACATCAAAAATATTATCTGCCCACAGGGATATGCCGGGGTTAAAAACAGAATTATTTCTTGTTATCCAATATCTTTTTCCGGGAAGTCCGGAGTCCGCAAGAACAAGAGCCGGCGAAGCTTTTTTTATTGCAGTAGTAATATTGTTCTCCATCTCTTTTGGAAAAAAGCCCGTGTACCTTCCCACGATATTTAAACCAGGAAAAGAAGATTTTATATTGGCTTCTGTTATTCGTAATACATCCAGTTTCCCGCCAAGCAAATAAACAGATTTTCCATTATTTTCAATTGCACCAAGCAGTTTTATAATAAACTCAAAAATATGTATTTTTTGAGGAATATGAACCCTTTTCAGGTATTTTGCACCTTTACAAATATACGAAGAAGTTGGAACAACAAGGCTTGCTCTTTGGATTGTTGTCCTAAGTTCGCGCCTGAATTTTGCCATTACTATATCGCGAAGAGAAAGAAATACTATATGATGCCTTTTTTTATCAGCAAGCATTTGCTTTATTTTTGCTTCAAGATCCTCATAGACAAAAACATCAACAGGGATACCAATGACATCAATTTTCTTTCTGTTTTTATCTAACAGAGTATCCATTTTTCTTTCTCCAGAAGAATTGTTTTTATGGCAGCAATGCCATATATTGCCGCAGTCTCTGCCCTTAAAATATTTTTTCCAAGAAACGCAGGCAAAAATCCATTTTCCATCATAAATTTTACTTCCTTATCGGAAAAACCACCCTCAGGACCTACAATAATATTTATCCTCTCAGCATCAGAAAAAAGATACTGGTGCAGCGACTTATTTTCAATAGAATTTTGATGAAAAAAAACAGTAGTTTCGGTTTTTTTACAAACCCTGGCAAGCTGCATAAAAGCTATATGCGGTTTTATGCAAGTTAGAACAGAACTTCCGGATTGCTGCAAAGCTTCTTTGCAAATTTTCTCCAATCGCGCTATTTTTTCTTTTAAACCGTCGGCGGCTTTTGCTACAGCAAACTCGCTTTCAACAGGAACTATTGCAGCCACACCTGCCTCGGCTGCCTGGCGTGCGACAATATCCATCTTTTTGCCTTTAAGCAAACATTGATACAAAACCAGCTCCGGCAAAGCTTTAGTTGCTTCTGCTGCCTCTGGCCGCAGCTCCCTTTTGCCGCAAAGTGTTATAGCGCTATTTCTGTTTTCAAACCGCAAAATTTTAGCTTCCCAGATATTCCCGGATCTATCTGCAGCAGTAAAAATTTCTCCAACCTTGTATCTAAGCACATTTTTTAAATAGTGAGTCTCTTTTTTATCAAGAACAATTTCATTATTACTGTTGTCAAAATCCGGCAGAATAAATTGCTTCATAAATTAAACAGGGTCCAATCTGCTATCTCAAGCTTATAAAATAAGTTCTGGTTCTTGGACCATCGTATTCGCAAAAATATATACCCTGCCAGGTGCCTAAAATAAGCCTTCCGTCTTTGACAGGAATTGTAACAGAGCTGCCGGTAATCAGCGTTTTTATATGCGCTGCGGAGTTTCCTTCTGCATGAAGATAATTATCATTATGCGGAACTTTTTTATCAAGATGACCAAGAATATCTTTTACAACATCAGGGTCCGCAGCTTCATTGATAGTAACACCAGCAGTTGTGTGCGGCACAAAAACAGAACAAAGCCCATCTGTAAATTTTTCAGAAACAATAACTTTTTTTATTGCCGTAGTAATATCAATAAATTCTGATTGCTTTTCAGTTTTTATACTAATCTTGTTAAGTATCATACTTTTATTGTTTTACTACAGCCTTGTTCCGGATTATATCAACAGCTGCCTGTAACACAACATCAAACTCTAAATCAAACACAGGCGGATCATTATTTGTCCTATTAAGTTCGTTTCTTATCAATCTTCTTATAACCCTATCTTGCAAAACATTTCCATCATCTCTAAGTTGAGTTAAAAAATTGCTAATATCTCTTTCTGTTGGGTTGGGCTTGCTTCTTACAAATTCCTGTATAACAAATCCTTCTATAATTCTTCTATGTGACTCCAGTTCTTCTTGTGAAAGCGGCTCCTCCCTCATTTCCTTGTCCGGCGTAATTCCAATCCTGTCGATGCTCGTACCTGCAGGCGTATAATATCTGGACATTGTAAGCCTAAACCCCGAGTCGCCTATTGATCTTACTTGCTGAACAGAGCCTTTTCCAAAAGTTTGCTCTCCAACAAGAAAAGCCCTGTTATTATCTCTAAGCGCGCCTGCAAGTATTTCAGACGCAGAGGCAGATCCTCTGTCAATAAGAACAACAATAGGAATATCTCGCGGAACAAGAGTCGATCTTCTTGCTCTAAAAGTCTGATTTTCCCGCGGAATCCTGGACCTGGTGCTTACAATAACTTCGTCCGAGAGAAAAAAATCTGCAACATCTGTAACAGAAGAAAGCAGCCCGCCCGGGTTTCCTCTAAGATCTATAATTAAAGAGCTGTATCCGTTTTTTGCAAATGTTTCCAGCGCTGCCCTGACATCTACCGGCGTAACCGGAGTAAACTTAATTATCCTTAAATAAGCAGTATTACTGTCTATCATTGCCGACCTTACAGTAGGGACAACAATAAATTCTCTTCGGATATCAACAGAAAAAACAATATTTCCGTCTCTTAATATTGTAACATTTACCATTGTGCCCGGCTCTCCCCTAAGGTGCGAAAGAACTTCACTCATGGTCATGTCATCAGTTGGTTTGTCATCTATTTTTGTAATATAATCCCCGGCAGATATACCAAGTCTGTGAGCAGGGGTTCCTTCAATAGGCGCCACAACCCTTACATAAGGAAGGCGCCTTTCATCACGCGCAGTGCTGGGGGGCTGCTTGCTTATATACAAGCCTACACCGCCGAATCTTCCGGTTGTGGTTGTGGTGAGATCACCCATATCAGTTGCTGTCAAAAAAACAGAATGCGG
This sequence comes from Spirochaetota bacterium, assembly GCA_009786125.1. Lineage (GTDB taxonomy): Bacteria > Spirochaetota > Spirochaetia > CADAEX01 > CADAEX01 > WQTU01. The sequence continues at coordinate 18,277 of WQTU01000120.1, read as the reverse complement.
GTCTCCAAGGCTTTCAAACATTCCCCGCATCGCGCCTTCATAAAGCTGTGTTAGATCAACATCATCTATATAATAATTTTGGATAAAGCGCATTACCTGCAGGAGTATTTCGGAATATACCGCAGGGTCATTGCTTCCTGCTGATTGCGCAAATGTCAGCGGAGAAAGTAAAAATAAAGCTAAAACTATGACAATAAAAATACTTGCCCCTGTCCATAAATATTTTTCTCTATTAATTATTGAAAGCATTTGCCACCTCTTAGAATATTCTATTTTATACTTACAATTTGTCAACTAATCAGTCCGTCCTAATTAAAAAAATATAAACCTTATTGACCCAGTAAACAACTATTCGTAAACTAAACAGCAAATGAGAAAATATTTTATTCTTGGTCTCTTGTGGGAGCTTTTAAGATTTTCCATTCTCTTTTTTTCGATGCAAAGACAGGCAGAAAGCTCTTTTATTCTATGGATTTTTTCGCAACAGCTTATAATATTTTATCTTTATCTGTTTTTATGGTATAATACTGATAAATATTGCCATTATCTGAAAATTGTAATAGCAGCCAAAGCTTTGGGGATTTTTACAGGAATAGCTTATTTGATAAAAATGGTATATTTTACCCAGGATTTGTTTTTTCAAGCTGTTTTTACAGCTAATATACTTCTTATGGATACCATTATCATGATATTCATGATTTATTTAGCAAAAAAATATTTTACTAATTTTTCGAGGGAAGAATGCAAGTAATACCAATAGCCAGCGGAAAGGGCGGCGTGGGAAAAACTCTGGTTTCGGCAAATCTCGCTCTTGCGCTTGGGCAAGCAGGAAAAAAAGTTGTTCTCGTAGATATGGACCTTGGAGGCTCAAATCTTCATATTGTTTTGGGAACAACAGGAATTCGCGGCGGAATTGGCAGTTTTTTAAACACCCCGGGAGCTCTTTTTAATTCAATTATCTATGAAACTGATTACAAGAATGTGTCTTTTATTCCCGGAGATTCAGATATGCCGGGAATGGCAAATCTCAAAGCTGCGCATAAAAAAAAGCTCTTGAAGAACCTTTTTTCTCTTGCATGTGATTATCTTATCCTGGATTTGGGAGCAGGAACAAATTATAATACTATTGATTTTTTCCTTGCAGCAGGTCAAGGAATAATTGTAACAACCCCTGCTTTAACTGCAACGCTTAATGCCTATATTTTTATCAAACAATCAATATTCAGGATAATGGATACATCTTTCCGCAGAAAAACCATTGCACGGTTCCATGTTGACAAGCTGCGTGAAGACAGCACTGCAATACAAAAAATGTATATCCCTAAATTTCTCGAAGTAATAAAAAAAGAAGACCCGGAAAGTCATGCTTTATTTATGGAAAAAATGAAAGGGTTTTCGCCATTGCTTATAATGAACATGGTCGAAGATCCAAGGCAGGCAGCGCTTGCGGGAAAACTCAGAAAGTCATGCCGGGAATATCTTGGCTTTGACCTCGAACATTTGGGCGTTATCTACCGCGACGAGCTTCAGGCAATTGCCCTCAACTCCCGTTTGCCCATAATTATGTATAAGCCGCAATCTGTTCTTTCGCAGGCTATTTACAGAATTGTGGACAAGCTTCAGGCAGACTACAGACACGAAACAAGACCGGATGAAGATTATTTTAATGAAACTTATGCAAGTGCAGAAACCGAAGCGCAGGAGGATTTTTCTTCAAAAATTCAATCCATGCAGGAACTTCTCCAGAGCGGAACTTTGGAGTCTTCAGATATAGTCGACCTTATAAAAACGCAGCAAATGGAAATAAATGAATTAAAAAAAGAAAATACTCTGTTAAAGTCTAAAATAGTTAAAGCTGCCAATGCCGGTTATAAGTTCTAATATGGAGTAAATATGCTTTCTTTTATTAATTACCCTTCCTGGCTAACGCCGGAGATTTTCCCCGGTCTTCTTCCCATAAGATGGTACGGCCTTATGTATATCGCGGCTTTTGTTACTGCTTACTTTCTTGTAAGAAAGCAGGTAAAAGAAAAAAATTTTGAAATAACAAATGATAATCTGGTTAATCTTTTTTCCTGGGGAATTCTTGGCATTCTTTTGGGAGCAAGAATATTCCATGCGCTTGTTTATGACACGAGCGGAGTATACTGGCTGCTAAGGTGGGATAGTATTACTCAGTCGTGGGTATGGGGAAATCCTCTGCTTATTTTCTGGCCGTTTGACAAAAACTTTAATTTTACAGGACTTCAGGGAATGTCTTACCACGGCGGAGTTATAGGCGGGGTTATTGCTATTTTTACTTTTTGCAAGCTGAAAAAAATCTGCTTCTTTAAGCTGGGCGACATGCTTGCTGTTGCCATTCCCGCAGGGTATACTTTTGGAAGACTTGGCAACTTTGCAAACGCAGAACTTTACGGGCGGGTAACAACAGCTCCGTGGGGAATGGTTTTCCCCAATGCTATGCCTTTTAATATACGCGAAACCTGGGTTGCGGAAGTTGCAGCAAAAGTTGGCATGGATTTATCTGCAGTAGGCACATTTGTAAATTTACCGCGCCACCCGAGTCAGCTTTACCAAGCTCTTTTGGAAGGCATTATTCTCTGGGCTTTTTTATGGTTTTTTATGCGAAAAAGAAATTTTGCGCCGGGCACTCTTATAGGAACATACTTTATTGGTTATGGTTTTGTAAGATTTTTTATAGAATATTTTAGAGCGCCGGACCGCAACATTGGTTTTATTTTGCAGCTTTCAAGCAAGCCGAGCCATATATACAGGCTTGATTCTTTTTTAAACTTTACACTTGGCCAGCTTCTCTGTTTTTTGATGATCGCAGGCGGGGCGCTGTTTATTTTTTACGCATACAAACGGCAGCGCCGTGAACTTACTGAACCTGAGAAAGCTCCTCCGATAAAACCTCCCAGCAATATGCACAAAAAAAGAAAATAGCCTTCGACCAACCAATAGTCCGGAAACTGGCAGAGAAATGCTCCGAAAACATACCGTTGGTATGTTTTCGGCAAAGCAGCAGGCACGCCTACCGCGTTATGCGAGTCAGGCGACTAAAGTCGATGAGCGCATAGTTCACACGCCATGTAGCAATAATGGGCTCAGGGCTGCCTTCGGGCTGGATTATCAAATCAATGGAGTTGTCGCCTGTGTAATACCAGTTACCCCCGATATTATAGATCATATTTTCATCCCAGCCCTTATGAACGAGAAGACTCTTTAACATTGAGTTGTAACCTCCTCCATTACACATCAAAAAGATAGCTTTATCCTTGGGAAAGAGGTCGCTAAGAATAATCTCGGATTCCAAAAAGTTTGGCGCAACTTCGAGTATCTGACGGTTTTCGCCCCAAACGATTCTGAACAGGCTGTCCCCGGTATAACTGCCGCTTACAGGCATGGCAGCTAAGGTGGCGATGAAAGGGAAAGGCACCTGACGAAAACCAGGCAAAGTACGAGTAATCATCGGATTGCTGCCGATTTCCCGGAAATTAGCCGGGTCGTAGAACATGCGCAAATCGAAATAAGCGACATCCGGCCGATTCAGAAAATTATCGATTGTATTCATGTTGATATTAATATCTACCTCAAAAGGACCTCCGTCGGATTGGGGCAATGGGAGAGCCGGAAAAAATCCTGCTTGATTCGAATCCTGCAAATTTACAGGGTAATCGTTAGCAGTACAGGCTGACAGGAACAGCGCCAGGCAAAACAGAACACTTAAGAAAAAAATATTTTTCCCCATCGAAAACACCTCTTTCAGCATTTTTTTGATATCAATTAATACGCTATAATTTCATGATACTATAATTTTGCAGCCAAATCAACTAAGTATTCGGTGCATTGCAGCAGCCTGTTCCGCTGCTTTTTCAAAATCGCTGTCCAAAAACAATATATCGCGGATGTTTTCAAGCGCAATGGAAATTTCTTTTTTCCACGATTTTTCTTTTAACAAATCAAGCGCAGCATATACCGCTGTATCATCAAATTGCTCACAGGCGGTTTTAATTATTAAAAGCTGCTTTTTCAGATACTCTGTATTTTCCTGTATGTCCGCATCGTCAACCAGTGCTGTTTCCGCCGGGCGCAGGTTTTTGACCAGGAGTTCCAGTATTGTTATAAATTTCTCCGTATTGCTAAAAATAAAACCGGAATCGTTTTTTCGCCCGGCTTCTTCCAATGCAGCGGCCAGGCTGGAGTTTTCGTTTTCTCCGATATTCGCCAGCGCAGATTTCATGGCATGAACTGTAGTTGTGAAGAGCAATAAGTCGCTATGGCAGCGAAGTTTGCCGCTTAAGACAGTTTCTTTCAGGGTGATTATCGCTTTCTCGGTGTCGCGCCGGAACATTTCAAGCAGCCTGGGGGTAATTGCGGAGGCTTGGGCTTGCACTGCTGCCGGTATTTGTTTGTATTTTGCAGCTTCTTCGGGATATTTGTCCCGGACAAACTTATTTAATACAAGATTTAAACTTTTTATATCTATTGGTTTTGATATAAAGCCGTCAAACCCGTTTTGCATAAACATTTCTTTGTTTCCAATTAGTGCGTTAGCTGTCAGCGCTACAATTATCTCCGAGTACCCCATTTCGCGCAATTTTTTTGTTGTTTTGATCCCATCCATCAGCGGCATCATGTGATCCATAAAGATAACGTCATACACCTTGCCTTCTTTTATTTTTTCTATTGCCGCAAAACCGCTGCCAGCTGTTTCGATTGTTAGTTTATAAGACGACATTAGCCCTTCCGCTACATATAAATTCGACTCCATATCGTCAACAATCAGCACTTTCCCGTAAGGCATAAACTCGCGAACTAACAGTTGCTTTGCATACTGCTTTTCCCTTGTGAATGAAAAACTGCGGAGCTGTTTCGAAAGTTCTGCGCCGATGATTTCGCTCGCTGCTGCTTTTTGCTTTATCGTTACTGTAAATTTGCTGCCCTTGCCATACTCGCTTTCCACTTCAATGGAACCATTCATCATTTCCGCAAATTTCCTGGCTATGCTTAAGCCAATGCCTGTTCCCTCTATATTGCGGTCAGCGGCAAGCCTGGAGTATTTAATAAAGAGTTTTTCATAGTCTTCCTTTTTAATACCGAATCCAGTATCCTCGACAGAAAAGCGCAGCATCACATCAGTGTCTTGCGCCAAATGGCTGACCGACAGCTTTACATATCCCTTTTCACTGTATTTAACAGCATTGGAAAGCAAATTATTCAAAATTTGTTTTATCCGCAGCTCATCCCCGAAAAGTCTCGCCGGAAGATTTTCGTCTACATCAAGTATGAACTCAAGAGGTTTGGAACCAATCCGGACAATGTTAAGCTGCACAGTATCGTTTATAAGGCTCGGTAAGTCGTAGTCTTTAGGAACAAGCTCCATTTTTCCTGTTTCAATTTTTGATAAGTCAAGAATATCATTGACGATTCCGAGCAGAAGAATACCGGAACTGTAAATCTTTTCCAGCGCCAGCCTGTATTCATCCGGCATTTTTTCTTTTTGCAGCTCTATTTGAGCTATTCCTATAATGGCGTTCATGGGGGTGCGGATCTCGTGACTCATATTGGAGAGGAATTCGCTCTTGGCATGGCTGGCAACTTCGGCTGCGATCTTGGTCTCGGTCAACTGAGTCGTATCTGTGAGAAGCAGTATGACGTAGAAAAAATTACCAGCGCCGCCAACTATGGTCTGTTTGACTTCGACCCGCTTCAGGGTCAGGGAATAGTAGGAGGCGCTTTTTTCTTCGCTCTTATTGGCAATCATAATGTCTGCGAAAAAAGTTTCTTCGTCGTTATCGCCCGTAAAAAGCTCCCGCACTTTTGAAGGAAGTTCTTCCGACTGCTCCGAGGTAACAAGTTTAGCCAGCCAGGCGCTGCTCCCTGTACAGCTGCTGTGGCGCAGAAACAGGTTTTTTAAGCTGGTATTCTGGAAAATGATCTCGCCCTTTTCATTGAGCAGCGCAAAAGCATCCGGTATAGCATCGAGGTGCGAACAGAAGGCTGCAATAACTGCGTTTATTTCGGACATGATCTGATAGAAATTCCCCTCGTGTTTGCCGGCATCAGCGCGCGTTCCCAGCGCCCCGCGGCTCGCCTGCTGCGTGAGCTGCGAGATATCTTTGATAACCTGATGGATGGAATTGGAAACAGTATTAAAGCCTGTTCCGAGCTGACCAATCTCGTCGCTTCGGTCCGAGATGCCCAGAAGCGCATCAGAATTAAACTGACCTCGCGCCATTAAAGCAGCGCTCTCTGTAATTTTACGCAGCGGTCCTGTTATTGTCCGCGAGAGTAAAAATCTAAAAGAAAGCAAAGAGACAGAAAGAATGATAAAGCCCAGAAAAATACTTCGGATTAAGGCAGCGTTAAACGCACCGGTAAAATCGCTGCGAAGCGCGACAATGCCCAGCGACCAGGGAGTCCCCTGTATAGGCACATAACTGATATACATCGGATTATTGGCAGAAAAAACAATCTGCGAGCCTTCCATGCGCAATAACATCATCGAAATGACTTGCTCTATCTCCGCGCCGCCGCCCAGCCCGGCAACGATATCGCCGTTGACAGCGATCTTTTCCGTATTGCGGCTGTGTGCGACTAACGACTTGTTGTCGTCGATAATAAAAGCGATGCTGTTGTCGCCGATGCTGATATTCCGCAGCGTTTCGCTCAGAATATCGTATCTTTGGCTGCCAACCAGATAAAAACTCGCAAGCCATTCTCTGTGGATTGGCAAACCCATGACAATTTCCAGGTCAGAGCTGCCCATAGTGGTGTTTTCGACGGAGAGATCATTTGATTTCAGCACTTTTGGAAATATGCTGCGTTCCTGAATGTTCTGCGGGCTATTGGCGCTTCCGGTAATCACCTTGCCTTGCGCATCGTAGAGCCCCAGCCATACGAAATCCAGAGCCCTAAGCGTGGTTTCTATAAAGGAATTCATATCTTCTTCGGTAGCAACCGCTGACGTGATATTTCTGTCGGCTCTGGTAAGATAAAGACGTTCGGCTATGTGGTTCAGGTTTTCGCTGATGTTCTGCGCTGTAGTCCTGGCTGTAACCTGCGTAACATTAAGCATCATTGAATCTGTCAGGGTGACCATGGAATAACTCATAACCACCAGAATGATGCCAACGACGGCAATCAGCACCAATGAGGAGATAAGCAATATTTTATTCGCAATACTCCTGCCAAGTTTTTTCATAGCGCTATTTTGTTACCCTTATCTTAGCGCATAAATTAATGTTTTGCAACAGAGTAAAAGATTTGTTGAAAATATCATGCTTTTTGTGATAAAACTAACAAGCAGTATTGTTTAGCGAGGTGAACAAAATGGTGTATTGCTGCAGCGATTTACACGGATACTTTGATGAATTTATAAAATTACTAAAAAAAATCAATTTTTCAAGCAATGATACAATGTATATATTGGGTGATAGTATAGATCGAGGACCGAAGCCTCTTGAATTACTAAAGTATATTTATGAACATGACAATATCATCCCTCTTATGGGAAATCACGAGGAGTTCCTGCTTGCTTATGTCAGCGACGACTTTGATAAGAAAAGCGATGCGTTTTTATGGGATTTAAACGGCGGAAAAACTACAAGATTAGCTATTGATAAGCTTCGTAAAAATGATCCGGTTTTATATAAAAATATTGTGGATGATATGAAGACTTGGCAGTATTATCTTGTTTTGGAGCCTTATATTCTATCTCATGCCGGATACAATGCCATGAAACTAAAGAATATACCAGCGACTATTGAATCTTTAAGCAAAATGACTCTGCGTGAATTCATATGGAGCAGAGATGCGTTTTTTAAGCATAAAGGCATAGATGAATATATTACAATTTTTGGACACACTCCTGTTAGAAAAATCAGGGTTGTTTTTAATCAGGAACAATCTGATAATATTTGGGTATGCGATAAATATAAAGACAAAATTGGCATTGATGGCGGAGTAGCGATTGACGGACAGCTAAACTGTGTGAACTTGGACACAATGGAAGTAACAATATTTGATCCGAAAAAAACTTAATTGTGTGCTATATTACAGGTGCAAAAAAGTGAACCCCCCTTAGAATCGCTGCCGAATTATTTTCCGACGAAGCGAGAACCGCGGACAAGCTGCCTGGCGCTCGCTTTGCGTACCTTTTATTTTTCTGTCATGTTTGTTGTGGTATCCCAGTCTGGCGGCGGCGGATTTATCTGATACGCAGCAATTCGTTCAAGATAAAGGGATGAAAGATAATCCTGCTTGCCGGCTTTTTCGGCAATGGATAAAGCCTCGCTAAAATATTGTTTTGCTGTTTCCCATTCGCGCATATAGTAAAGCTTAAGCCCCTTATTGTACTGGTCCAAAGTTTCTTTATCAATAATAAGGGAATCAGGGGTATCGCCGTCTGCTTCTCCCTGCCAGGCATCATATACCGCATACAATCCTACAGGATGCTCTTTTCCAACAACCCGCACACTGTCGGCTTTTCGAAAAATAAAAAAATCTTTTGCTGTATTATAAATATACTCCGAAACAATTATAGGCGCCTGGTAATACTTGGTAACTCCCTCAAGACGTGCTGCAAGATTAACCGTATCTCCAATAACCGTATAATCAAGCTTGTCCTGGAAGCCTATGTTACCAACCACACATTCTCCGCAGTTAATGCCTATTCCAGTACCAAAACCCGCTGGCGGCAGATAAATACCCGAAGTATCCAGCCGGGAAAGAGCCTTAACCATTCGCAGAGCTGCCCTTACAGCGCTTGCAGCCGAGTTTTCCAAAGGTTTTGGTGCGCCAAAAATTGCCATAATTGCATCGCCTATGAATTTATCAATATTGCCGCCCTCTGCAATAATACTGTTGCCCATAAGAGAAAAATAAGCATTAAGAAAACTTACCAACTCCTGCGCCGGAGTTTTTTCCGAGATTTTTGTAAAGCCTCTGATGTCCGAAAAGAGAATAGTCACAAATCTGGTTTCTCCATGTGTTGCCTGGGACGATGATTTATTTATAATTTCGTCCATCACATCTGCAGGAACATACCGCGCAAACGCAGCCCTTGTTTTCTTTTGCAAAATTTCCATCTGCCTGAGGCGCAGGGCATTTGCAATAATCGGAGCTGCCGAAGAAAGAAAGATATTCAAATTTTCGAGAATAACCGGCGAAAAATATTCCTTGATAGAAGTGCCTATATGAACTGTTGCATATTCTGTGCCGGAACTTTTTAGGGGAATCATAATATAGGACTCGACTCTTTTGTTTTTCTCTCCTGCTGGGAAAAAATCATTAATTTCCCTGGAAACAACTTTATAATCAGAATAGCGGGTGTTAAAGTCCGCAATTGTTACAGCTTTAAAATCTTCTGCAATTTCCGGGGTGTATCCGGCATTGTTTGCGCTATAGACCATAAGTCCGTTGTCCGCGTCCTTTATCATTATGGAGCATATTTCCGCCAGACAGACATTGTTCAAAAGAGCAAAAACTCCCTGGACAGTTTCTTCAAGAGAGTCGGCTTTACCAGATAAGTCTGCAAGCAAGCCAATAAGAGTGGTTTGAAAAAGCTTATTATCCAAAAGGTTATTTACCATTTCAATAAGAGAATTGCTGTTAATTCTTTTTCCTTCGCGCTTAATAGCCGCGTAGTCGATTGGAGCGCTTTCGCTTAAAAGACGCTGTATCTGTTTGGAAAGTTCTGCAAAATTCTCAGGGGATTTTTCTATATAAAAATCCGCTCCTGCCTGCTCCCCCCAGAATCTATCCTTTGATTCTCCCAGAGAAGTAAACATAATAATCGGTATATTTTTGGTGGCAGACCTGGACTTCAAAAGGCGCGTGGACTGGTAGCCCTTAAACAGCGGCATTTCCACATCGCTTACAATAAGTTCAGGGAGAAAAGTGTAAACTTTTTTTATTCCCTCAAGCCCATTTTCTGCCCGCTCTGTTTCATAGCCTTCTGCATTTAGAAATTCCAGAAGCATATCTGCAAAGATCTCTGAATCTTCAAAAATCAATATCCGTCTTTTATCCATTAGCTTCTCCGATTAATTCCCGTACTATAGCTGTCAAATTATGCTTGTTAAATGAGTCTTTCGTAATATAGCGGTTTGCACCCAGGAGCGCTGCCTTGTTTTGATCTTCCTCGTCAGCTCTGGACGAAACCACAACAATGGGAATGTTTTTAAGCTGCTCATTTTTGCGAATATTTTCCGTTAGCATAAAGCCATCCATGTTCGGCATATTAATATCAGTACAAATTAAATCATAATGGGTGCTTTTAGCAGCAGCCAATGCTTCGGAGCCATCCGCAGCAGTATCGGTTTTATATCCTTCGGCTTCAAAAATATCCCTTACAATATCCCTAGTTGGAGCGGAATCGTCAACTACAAGAATAGATTTGCGGCTGCGCTCATAATCAATATGCCGCTTCTTCATGTCTATGGTTTTTGTGCGCCGCGCCATCTTAATTAATGTCGGAATATGCAAGGCAGGGATCATTTCATAATCCTCGCTCAATACAAGTCCGGAAAAAACCTCCATCTGCTCCATAAACGAGGGCATGTTTTTAAGAATAACCTGGCGCATACTGCTTATCTTATCAACAGCAATGGCTACGGTTTCTTCGTAAGCATGAACAATAACCACAAAGACAGAATCGCTTTCACTCTTTTCTTTAGTTACCTGAATCTTTAAGATGTGATGCAGGTAAAAAAGCTTAATTATCCTGTCCTGATATTTAATACCGGGCCGGTCTACTACTTTAATAATATCTTTTGTATTAACAAGCATTACAGTATCAACAAAATTAGCAGGGATAATAAATTTCATTTCCACGCTTTGTGAGGATAAAGAAGAAACAGGAAAGCCCATAAGAGAGGCCATAGACAAAGGAACAGAAATTGTAAAAGTAGTTCCTTCTCCGGCTTTGGTTTGAATGGAAATGCTGCCTTTCATGCACTCGATGTTGTTTCTGACTGCATCCATTCCCACTCCCCGCCCCGAAACATCGGAAAGTTTTTCCGCAGTTGAAAATCCGCTCTGGAATATGTAGTTGAGAAGCTCTTCCTCGCCTAATGTTGCAGCAGCTTCTTTAGAAACCAGACTTGTTTCAATAATTTTTTTCCTGATTTTCTCTGTGTCAATGCCTTTACCGTCGTCGGTAATTGTAACCTTCATGTTTCCGCTTTCCCGGGCGCAGCGAATTGTCAAAAGCCCGGTTTCGTTTTTTCCAGCTGCTTTACGCTCCTCCGGGCTTTCAATGCCGTGGTCTATGGAATTTCTAATCATGTGAAGAAAAACTTCGGATAACGATTCGATAAGATTCTTGTCGATTTCATTTTCTGCGCCTTCGATTTTAATCTGAACCTGTTTGCCAAGTTCGGACGCAATATTAAAAACATAGCGCGGGTATGCATCAAGTGCTGTAGAGAGCGGCAGCATTCGCAAAGAAATAACGCTGTTGTAGGCGTTTCGTATGTGGTTGCCCACATCCGGAACATAATTTTTTACCAGAGACCCCAGTTTGCTTGTCATAGATTCTATTGCGCGAAACTCCTGCAGCAGCGGCGAATTCCAGGGCAGCTCGGTCTTGGCAAGCTTTGACATTTGCCGGTACGCTTCGTTAGCAGCTTCAATATCCCGAGCAATATTTCTTGCAGCGATTTCCAGGGACTGAAGCGCTGCCATGTCGTAAATAATTTCATTTATGCGGTCAAGGGATATTCTGATGCTTTCTGACTTTGCTTCTGCCAGCTTATCCCGCTTGGCGGTTGGCGGCATGGACGCCGCATCCAGCGCAGCGACGCGGACATCGCGACAGAGCGCTGGGTTTTCAGACGCGGCTTTGTTTTCCTTGGGCGATTGCTTTGTCGGCTGCTTTATTGGCTGCGCTGCCTGGTGTTCTGCTTTTTCCGGCGCTTCCTTTTTCTGGAAACCAGCCGAATGCCCATCCGGCACTGCATAATCCTCATTTGCAGCAAGCGCAGACAATTCTTTTTCAAAAACTGCTGTTCTAATATCATCTTTTTCGCCGGACTTAACCTTGGCAATTCCTGTTTTAAGCTCATCAAGCCCGGAAAGAAGAAGACGCACAGCCTTGTCGCTAAGGAAAATTCGTTCTTCTTTTAAAGCAGAAAACACAGTTTCCAGCGAATGGGAAAGGCTTTCAATATTTTTGAATTCCAGCATACGGGCAGAGCCTTTTAAAGTATGGAGCGCACGCATAAGAGTTACAAGATCATCTTGGACAGAGCCGCCTTCTTTTATTTCAAAAAGAAGAGCCTCCACTGTTGAGATATTTTCCAGCCCTTCTTCGGCAAATTTGCCGACATACTTGGATTTATCAATTGCCATGCTTTTTTTGCCCGTCAAATTTTCCTGCTGTCAGAAACCGCTCCAGCTCATTGCTGCGCTCTGTCAAAACCCCAACATTCGAAGCTGCTGATTCATAAGCTCCGGAAAGCTGCTTGACAGTCCGGGAAATTTCAGCGATGCCTGCATAAATTTGTTCACTGGATTTTAACTGCTTCTGCGTGGAAACTGTAATGGTTTTAGCCTGATTAGAAGTTATTTCCGCGCCCGATCTAATCTCCGCAAAAACATCTTCCAAATCTTTTATAAGTTTATAGCCTTCCGCGATTCTGTCGGAACTTTCCTCGCTATGCACAATAAGGAAAGAAGAAGAACTCATAATTTCCTCAATTTGCTCCCGAATTTGGCGGGTAAGGGCAGCTATGTCGTCGGCCAGCCGGTTTACTTCCCCTGCTACAACGGAAAAACGCTTTCCTGTTTCTCCTGCTCCAGCCGCCTCCAGCGCTGCGTTAAACGCAATTACTTTTGTCTGGTCGGTGATTGTGTTAATGCCTCGCACAATATCGCGGATTTTATTTACTTTGTTGCTTAACGATATAATGCCGTTAATAACGCCGGAATTTTTTTCCTTGATGTCTTTCATTTTTTTTACGTTCTTTTCCAGTATCGCAAAACCCTGAAGCACATCGCTTTCCATCTTGGAAGCAATGGCAGCTACGCTGCCGGTTTTATCAACAATTTCGGCAGAGATGCGTGAGTTTTCGTCAATGGTGCTTTCAATGTTTTCTATGTTTCCTGCGCGGACTTTTCCCGAAACTAAATCGTCGTTGCGGCTAAAAGAAATAGTTCCCGCGGTTTCCCTTACTCCTGCGGCAAGCCTGGCAGCCTTATTTCGGAACCCGAATACGTCCCCGGCTAATTTTGCAATTTCAGCCTCAAGCCGGTGGATTCGTTTTTTGTAAGCCCGCAGCACCGGAAACGCGAGCAGCCCCATAAAGGCAAGCCCTGCAAGAAAAAAAACAAATTGTCCAAACATGGCGCCGCTCCTTAGGTTTCCGTACGGTATTTTTCCACTTTTGCTTTTAACTCCTCGGACATACTGTTCAGGGAGTTGGCAATTTGGGAAGTGGAAGAAGTAGCTATTACAAACTGTTTTACTCCGGCAGATATTTCTTTTAAGGCGATAAAAATTTGCGACGACGCTAATTCCTGCTGTTTGCTTAAGTTTGAGATTTGCTGGGAGCGGGTTGCAACATTCTGAGAGTTATCGACAATCTGCTCAAACTCTTTTTTTTGTTCGCTCATTCTGTCATAGCCTATCTGGATTTGCCTGGAGCCGTTGTTAGCTGCGGCAATTAGCGTTTGCGAGGCTTCCTGCACTTCTTCTATTTTCTGTTTTATTTCTCTGGTTGATTCTACTACATTATCCGCAAAGCGCCTGATTTCCGAAGCAACCACCGAGAACCGCGCACCTGCTTCGCCGGAAGATGAAGCTTCAAGGGAAGCATTAAAGGCAATTAACTTTGTTTGATCCGCAATGCTGTCAATAATCCGGATAGCTTCGCTTATTCGGACAATCATGTCCGACAGGTTGCGCATTTCAACTATGGTTTTTTGGTTTTGCTTCAGGATATCTTCCATCATCAATAAATTTGTCTCGCTAAGATCCGCTCCTTTATTGCTCAATTCCTGGGTGCCTACTGCAAGATTTGCAACTTCGGTAGTTTTTAAGGAGATTTGCTCGGACAGGTTTTTGCTGCTTTCCATAGTGCTTACAATCTCAGAAACGCCGGCAGACTGCTCATTGGCAGTAGCAGTAATTTCTTTTGATGACGAAGAAATATCAAAAACAGAATCTGCAACCAGCTGAGTGCTTTGCTTGAAACTTCCGAAAGTGGAGCGCAGTATATCCAGGAAGCCGTTAAAAGCCTTCATCAATTCGCCGAATTCATCCTCAGATCTAATTGGCAAAGACATGGTTAAATCGTTTTCGTTTAAACCCTTGAACAAAGTATGAAGGCTTTTAACCGAATGGTTAATGTCGCGGGTAATTAATACCACAAAAGCAATAGCAAGGCCAAGCGAAACAAAAACAAGCAGCATATATAAAATTAATTGTCTTTGAGCAACGGCTGTATTATGCTGTATTTGCGCTTCCAGATGAAAAAAAGATTCTTTCCATAACTGACAAAGAGCAAAATTAAGCTCTATTACGGCAGCCAGAAATTCTGTTACAGGAATGTTGGCAGTTGCTATGAAACCCGCCGCCATTCTGCTGGAAAGTTCGGAAAAAACAGCAAATGCATCCTGATACAGCTCCAGCTTTCTTTTTAAATCCGCAAATTTTTCCGGCTGCAGCCTGCTTCCTTCCATCGCAGAAATAAGACTGTTATTGATTCGCTCAATATCTGATTCAAAAAAAAGCCGGCTGTTGCGAATAAACTGTATATCAGCAGAACTAAGCATATTCACAGTAATATCAAGCGGATTTCCGTGAAACGGAACAGCCGCAAGCCTGCGCCCGCCTGCCTGCGCAGCAGCAAGATCGCGGTTCCACTGCTCGGCAACCTGCTCCGCCCTATAGAGATTTTGCCAAAGCAGGCTGCGCAAGTTTATAAGCCGCATGGATGCTTCCGGGATAATCGAGAATGTAGTATTAACAAAATAATAAGTATTCATATCTGATACCAGAATTAGCCTGGAATGCTCTGCGACCTTGTTCATTAAATTGCCCAGTGTAAATACAAAATCCATATAACTTTGGAATATTTCATAATCATCAGGTTTAATTCTTTTTAACCTTTCCCACTCGGCTGTCAGGCTGGGCATTCCAGCGAATTGAGCTGCATGCCGCTGCAGCTCCCTGTCCATGGTTCGCAGCGCATTGCTGATTTGCTGGTCAATTCTAACCAAGTCTCCTTGCCGTAATCCCACATAAATACTAAGATATTCTGGCAGACTCTTCATTACTACTGGTATTGGTTTAAGCGTACTAATTCCGGCCTGTTCGCTCCTGCCTCTTTGAATTGTTTCAAGAGAGTAGGAAGCAATAAAAAAAAGCATTACCCCTATGGGCACAAAAAAAACAGCGCTGGAAATTATAAGCTTGGTAGAAATCTTTAATTTTGAAAAAAACATTTTTCCTCCACGAAAATACTGTCTTGCTGGATTTTATCATGAATAACACCATCTGTGAAGGGAATTGTCTTACGCGTTATTTAAGGTACATCACCTGGTTTTTTCAAAGAAAAAAACATCGTTTTTGTTTTTGCTTTCAAGGTCCGGGTGCTGTACTCCAGCAGTTTCCGAAACTCCCACGACAAGAATTCCTCCTTTTTTCAAGGCAGCAGAGAGATTGGAAAGGATACGCCCCTTGTTTGGATTAGTAAAATAAATAAAAGCATTTCTAAAAAAAATAAAATCATACTCCTTTGAAGGAAGCTCGTTCATAAGATTATGCACAAAAAAGCAAATGTTTTTTTTCAAAGAGCTATCTATGCGGTACTCTGCCTTGTATTTGCTTTCCTGCTTTTTCAGATAAGGTTCTGCCATATAATGAAAACAGCTCCCATCTTCCCGCATAGAGCGGCTGCCGTAAACGCCTTTGCAAGCAGTTTCGATTACCAGCGGGTTAATGTCAAAAGCATCAATATAATAAGAGATCGGTTTATCAATACCCCTGTTGCAAGCTTCAATTAACATAGCCAAACTGTAAGCCTCACACCCGGCAGCAACCGCAGCAGAACAAATCCGCACACCTGTTTTTTCAAAAGAGGGCAGCAAATCCCGAAGAAATGCAAAATGAGCCGGCTCCCTAAAAAAATAAGTTTCATTCACCGTAAGAAACCCGGCAGCTTCGCCGGAAGAAAAGACTTTTTTTATAACTTCGGGACCTTCGCTCCCATAAGTTTTCCAAAGATACTCCCTTAACCCCTTTACATCGTCCGGATCTGCCTTTATACCGAACAATTCTTCTGCCATCTGGCCGATGAGATTTGTCATTTTACCAGCTTAAGCAGCTCTTCGGGAATTCTGCCAAGAGGGAGTACCATGTCTACGCACCCTGTTTCTGCCGCAGCTTTTGGCATACCATAAATAAGAGAGCTTTCCTCATCCTGCGCCAGCGTAATCCCCCCCTTTTCCCGAACCTTCTGCGTTCCCGCAGCGCCGTCGCTGCCCATACCAGTAAGCACCACAGAAACAAGAGATTCACCAAGGCTTTCTGCCGCAGTTTTAAAAAGAACATCCGCAGCAGGTTTTTGATTATGCTCCGGCGCATCATTGTTATAACACAAAAAGCACTCTTCCCCGCTTTTTCGCCTAAGCTCAAGATGCTTGTCGGTCATGGCAACATACACCATGCAGGGCTTTATTACTTCTCCATCGTCGGCAAGTTTTACAGTAAGCTTTGTATAATTATTAAGCCATTCAGCAAAAGATTTATCAAATCCAGAAGAATTATGCTGAACAATCACTACAGGTACAGGAAAATCACCGGGAAGAAGAGAAAAAAAAGCAGACAGCGCTTTGGGACCTCCTGTGGACGCGGCTATGACTACAGCGCGAATTTTCCGCTGCTTTGGTTTTGACAAAACAGGTTCTGCAACCGCGCTATTTGTTCTTGTCTTGATGCCGCTTATTCGCTTTAAGGTTTCATAAATTTCCCGCTGCTTTTCCTCGGTTAAAGAAGAAGAAAAAGTTGTTTTGGAATAAAATTCCAAAGCCCCCTTTATAGTAGCTTCATAAGCAGTTTTCGCAGTGTCGTGGCTGGTAATTACAACAATAGGAACAGACGTTTTCTGCATTACTGCTTCTATTACCTCAAGCCCGTTCTTTTTAGGCATCTCAATATCCAGAGTTACCAGATCCGGATTCATAAGCAGAATCTTCTCTATGCCCTCTTCCCCATCCGCAGCTTCGCCGATAATGTTAAAATCCTTGTCTCCCTCAAGAAAATCCCGGATAATATCCCGAGCCAGCGCGCTGTCATCAACTATAAGTGTATTAATCATCCCATGTTCTCCATAAGTTTTACGGGATCAAGTATGAGAATAAGATTATCATTAAAAAAATAAGCGCCGCTAAAATACTCTCGCATTTTGCCAAGCGCTTCCGGTAAGAGATGTATCTTCTCTTCCGATATCTCCAGTTCATTTTCAATCTTTGGGCAGAGCAACACTGTTTTCAGCGGCTTTTCGGTTTTGAGAACAATCCCGTGAGGAGCAGATATCTCTTTTAGCTGAAACAGATTTGGGAGCGAAATAAACGCCCCTTCGCTTTCGGTCTCATGTATTCGGCTTATTGGAATTATCTGCCTGGTCTGATCTGCAGGGATGCCTAATAATACCGTGTTCATGGCGCATATAAATAACTTCATTGCGGGTTTACTGCTGAAAATCCTGTTTTATCCTGCTGATAAGTTCCCCGGCATCGAGACATAAAACATGATTGTTGTTCCATTCAAAAAAACCGCTTATCGAACCGTCTTCCTGTTCGGTTTTCATTATTTGTTCTGGGTTAAGATCTGCTATATCTATCACATCATCAATAAGAAAAGCGAGTTTATCCACTTCTTCTTTAAGGACAATAATTTTTCTGGCAGCCGAAGCATCTTTAAGAAAAAGAAAATTTATATCTATGAGCGCATAAGGCACAGAATACCTGTTAATGATGCCGCGCACATAGCCGGGTACAAGCGGCAAAGGAAAAACTTTTTCCAGAACCGCTACCTCGCTTATAATTTTCGACGGCAGCGCATATTGCTTATCCTGCACAGTAAAAACAAGATATTTCTCATCGGAGTTCTCGACCATGAGAAAAGTATAACACAGATGGGCGCTGTTGACAACTCTATATTTCCCATATGTCGGCGTTCAGTAGAAATGATACCTGTTTGCGTTCAGTTAAAATGATACCCTGCGTTCAGTAGAAATGATACCTTTTTTCTCTTGCTTACAGGGTA
>WQTU01000119.1 GCA_009786125.1 Spirochaetota bacterium | reverse complement strand
GCAACCCTCACTACTTCGGTAAATATTAAAGACTTTTTAATACAGATGTAATTCTTTCAAGAACTTTTACACGATCAAGCGGTTTTACAATATAGTTTTTTGCTCCTGCAAGCAGAGATTGCTTAACAAGCTCCTGCTTACCCAATGCGCTAATCATAATTACTACAGCTTTAGGATCAAATTCTACTATATTTTTTAGCGCTGTAACTCCATCCATATTAGGCATTGTAATATCCATTGTAACAAGGTCGATATTTGGATGCAGCTCTTTGTATTTTTCTACACCTTCAAGACCATCTTTAGCAGTTCCGACAACTTCAAAACCTTCCGAAGTTAATATCTGGCTAATCTGTTTTGCGACAAACATTGAATCATCTACGATTAATACTCTATATGGTACGCCCTCTGGTTTTACTCCTTCCGGTTTTTTTGCATTAATGTTTGGGAAATCCGTTTTTGTTCTCATACTTTTAAACCCCCTTTATGCTTTTTCTTTTATTGCAACATTGATTTCTATTTTACCTTGAGGAAGCTGAATAGGAACTATAAGAGCTTCCACTCCGGAATCAGATATTACCATGTCTCTTCCAGTAACTATTGATGGAGGCGTAAGGTCAAATTTGAAACCCAAGTCATGCAATTTTGTTACTGCCTGCCCAGTTATCATATTTGCAAGTTCTGTTATAGTCGCTTTTCCAAGCTCATCAAGAACCTTAAATTCCTCCATATTCATTGCAGATGCAATTTTCAAAGCAGTATCAGGCGCCATATCAAGCAAAATTCTTCCTTCAACATCTCCTGCTAATCCAATTATAGTTGCAACTCCTAAAACAGGCTGAGATGTGGACTTCAAGTAAAGTTCTCCACGCTTAATATCAGCGTTAAGAACTTCTTTTAACACATTAAATGCTGCTTCTACAAAAGGATTAATATACTCAATTCTCATAAAAAATTCCTCCTATTTTACTCCACCCTTCTTTCGATAAAAGATTATTCCCTCCTCTCCATACCTTTCAAATCCATCAAATTTTATTCTTTCATTATCTCCAAGAATTAAAATACCATTATTTTTCAATTTTTCATAAAATTCACTTATAATATTAATCTGCTCATTATAATTAAAAGCAGGCAGTACATCCCTGCAGATAATCATATCCACATCCGGATACGGATTATGATTTTTCACATCATGAAATTCAAAATAAATAATCTTTTTAAGCGCCTGAGTTATTGCCCCGCCTTTAGTCCCCTCTGTTACAAATGGTTTCAGGTATTGAGGAACAGAATTCAAGTCAACAGGTAAATTAGGAGCTGTTGAAATACTAAGAAGATCTTTATCATTTGCCCAAACTTTTATTGCTGCATCCGGGTTTTGCTGCTTAAGAATAGCGGCAATTGAATAAGTTTCATAACCATTGGCGCATCCAACATTCCATGCATAATAATTACCCCTGGTTTCGGAAGGCAATACTTTTTTTAATAAATCTGCATACGTCTGGTCAAAAAAATTACCAGTATTCTTTGAGCCAAAAGCTTCTACAAAAAGATGAGCATCCTCAACTCCTGTCAGCTGAATATTTTCACCTTTCTTGCGTCTTTCTATCGCCCAATTATCGAAATGTCTTACAAACCATTCGTTGTTAATATCTGTTATATTAAAATTAATAAGTGTTTTCAATGTTTCTTTTATAAAATCTTTATTAATGTCTGTTTCTTTTTCCGGAGCTTTGTAGAGCTCTCTTTTTTCTACTTCGGGCTGTATTTCCATAGCTGCAGGAGAAACAACTGCTGCGGGAGCTTCTTCTTCATCCGCCTTATCTTCGCCCAAAATTCTGTCCACATCAAGAATTACATAAATTTTTCCATCCTTATCAACAACACCACTAATATATTTAATACTAATATTGCTAAAAATAGGATGCGGGGGTTGAATTGTTGAAGATTCAATTCCAATAACCTTGCTTATTGAGTCTACTATAACTCCTATCTTGTTCTCGTTTATTGCAATAACAATAACATCTTCATAATCATCTTTCTTTTCTTCTTTTTTTACATGAAACATAACTCTTAAGTCAATTATCGAGATTATATCCCCTCTAAGGTTATATACACCTCTGACATATGGTTCGCTATTAGGCACATAGGTAAATTTGTTTACTTTTAATATTTCTTTTACCTTCATTATATTGATACCATAGCCTTTACCGCCAAGTGAAAAAGAAATCATTTTAAAATCTATCTGATTAATACTTTCTACTTTAGCAGCTTGCTCTTTTAATTCCCATAAATCAGTACTCATGTAAATTCCTCTATAAAAAAATCAAACTAATAATTTGAAATTTTGTCTTTTTTTGCAGCACGCTCTTTGCTAAGACACAATTCAAGTATCTGGTTAATATCAAGAATAAGCGATACCTGCCCATCTCCAAGTATTGTAGCGCCAGCAATACCCTGCACACCTGTATACTTATCTTTTAATGGCTTAATAACTACATCTTCTTCGCCTATAAGCTGATCTACCATTAAACCTATTTTTTTATCCCCGCTTCCAACTACAACAATATAGTTAGTATTTTTGTCTTCATCTGTTGGTATTCCAAATAATCTGTTAAGCCTCATTAAAGAAACAACATCTTCCCTTAAATCAAATACTTCATAATTATCGAGATATTTTATCTCATCAGCCATTATTCTTTGACTTTCTATAACAGCTGTAATTGGAATTGCATATACTTCTTTTCCAACTCTAACAAGAAATCCCTGAATTATTGCAAGTGTTAACGGAAGCCTTATCGATGTTGTTGTTCCTGCTCCTTTTTTCGACCAAACATTTACAGAACCATTTAATTTATCTATTGACTTTCTTACAACATCAAGACCTACTCCGCGGCCTGAGATATCTGAAATTTGTTTTGCTGTCGAGAATCCTGGTTCAAAAATCAAATTAAAAGCTTCTACTTCGGTTAAATTTTTTCCAGGATGGATAATTCCTCTGCTTATTGCTTTTTCACGCACAATATCTACATCAATGCCTTTTCCATCATCAATAATTTCAATAAGAATCATGTTTCCTTCATTTTTTGCCCTAAGTATAATTGTTCCTTCTTCTTTCTTATTGTTCGCTGCTCTATCAGCGGGCATTTCTACTCCATGATCCATTGAATTTCTTACAAGATGTATTAAAGGATCAAGAAGCTGCTCAATTACCGATTTATCAAGCTCTGTTTCCTCACCTTCTATTACAAGTTGTATTTTTTTATTTAACTTCTTGGATACATCTCTTACAAGCCTTGGAAATCTTGAAAAAATTTGACCAATAGGAACCATTCGGATTTGCAAGACACCTTCATGAAGCTCATTTGTTATTCGCCCAAAATTCTGTGCGGTATTAACAAGTTTTGTAATCGTATTTTTTAATGAACTTTCTATAGAATAAGTATCTGCTTTAACTTTTTCATATTCAGCAAATAAATCTTTTTTAAGAACTTTTCCGTTGCTATCATCTTTGAGATGCTTTTCCATGTTGTCATAAATACCATATACCACTTCATTCATCTTTGCGTATTTGCTGTTTATATCACTAAGAACACCCAAAAATTGTGTAGTAATCTGGTTAAATGTTGCTTTGTTAATTACAGTTTCACTCACAAGATTTAAAAGATTATCAATTCTTTTTGAATCAACTTTAAGAACAGTAGATTCTGTTCCGGAAGACTTTTTTGTTTTCTGCTGCCTTGATTTATCATCATCAAAATCCGCAAGTTCGGTATCTGCTGCCGGAGATTTAGCTTCTGTTACTGCAGCTTCGGCAGGGGTTTCATAAGCCTCAGGAGGTTCAAAAGCTTCAACTTCTTGCGGCTTCGCCGCTATAGTGCTGCCACCTTCGGAGCGCTTGAGTTCAGTAACAATTACATCATCTGTTACATCTGCAAGTTTCACTTTTTGAGGGATTTGATCTTTGGGAATTGTTGTCGTAACAAAATAATCAACAACAGGAAAGTAGTTATCTTCGTAAAGCAGGTCAAAATCAGGCTTTGTCATTAAAACGGTGGCGATTTCCTTAAGTTTCGCAAAAACCTGCACCCCGCCTATTGTGTTCATCGGGTTATCTTTATTAAAAGCAACCTGAACATTATATATAATCTCGTCTTTTTGAATAGACTCAAATAATTCAAGCATTTCATATTCAGTGAGCTTCTTATTTTCTGCAGCTCCGGAAGCTGGCGGCGGAGCCTGAACAGTTTTTTGGACAGGAGCAGCCGGAGCTGTCTGTTTTGGCGGTTCTTTTTTAGGCTGCGAAACAGATCTTCCGGAACCGCCTGCCATAAAAGATTTGAGCTTGTCTTTTACCAGTTTATAGTCTTCGCTGTAAATTTCACCAGCCATCCTCGATTCAACCATTTCTTTGACTATGTCAATTGCGTCAAGCATTGTATCAATAACTTCACTGGTTGCAGAAGCTTTTCCAGCCCTGATTTCATCAAGGAGATCTTCCATCTGGTGTGTGAATTCCGCTATTTCAAGCATTTCAACAGCGCCCGAATTTCCCTTCAGCGTATGAGCAGCTCTAAATATTTCATCAATTGAATCTCTATTTGTCGGCTCATTTTCAAGAACAAGGATATTCCTTTCAAGAATATCTATTTGTGCTTGCGCTTCCATAAAAAAATCTTTTAACAACTCTTCGTTCGCCGGATCTAAATAATCACTCATATCTTCTCGATTTTAAAATAAGATTCAGCAGCATAAACTGCAGTTTATTTTTAAATTCCACACTACTACTATACTTATTTTTATTATATAAATCAATATTTAATTTTCATAAAACAAAAAAAGCTCTCCATTTTAAATGGAGAGCTTTGAAAATTAGTATACTTACTAATTTTTATATTGGTATAACATTTTTTACATATCCGGATGCATTAACTGTGATTCAAGATATCTTAGTACCTGGATAGTACCAAGCCTTCTGAATTCATGAGTTCTTCTTGCCTCTTCTCTTGCAGTCATAATACCCCATACTGCTTCTTCATCAATATCTCTTTGAAATTCATTTACCGCTCTGTCAAAAGTTATTGAAATATCTCTGATATAAGCAATAACATCTCCGCCTTCCTGCATTGCATCTTTTCTAATGTTTAAGCCTATAAGCTTTACATGAGGTGAAGCTCTTGGGTAAAGCGGTGTAGGACGCAACGCTCTCTGCCTTACATCACTAATATAATTAGGATTTCTCCATGTAAGCGTTCTCCAGCCTTCAAACTGCATGTAATCCATGAAAATTACTTGATCACGATTGTTGTGATCCCTAAGAACTATCTCGATTCCATGAGGAAAGTTAGAACCATACATAGTCATTGATACTGTTCTTAAAATACCAACGTTTTTTACAACGCCAAATCCATCCACGAATCTGCTGCCGTGTCTGTCTGTTTCATCTTCAATAATATTACCCTGATCATCAATAGTAGCCCTTCTCATGTAAGCAGGTATTTCAAATGGCGGTCTAATTGAAGCCCATGAATTAAATGGTTCATTAGGAAAGTTAACTCTTACACCCAATACTCTGTCACCAGGAAATCTTCTTGCTGTTTCCAGTACAGGCACTTCTCTGGCCATTGTCAAAGACTGATTCATTATCCTTCTTGCAGAGGGAGCAAGTCTTACTTCCCAATTATTCAAAGCAAGGGATGTCCGCATCAGTGCTCTTTCCGCATCGCTGAACGACGTACCTGCCTGAGCTGAAAAATCAATCATTGTCCTGGCATTTTCAGTAGGATTATCAGCAGGGAAATCTGCTGCCAGTTGTGAAAAATCAATTAATACTGCTTCGTTAGCAAACGAAGTTGCACCAAATAATAACAAAAATGTTGTTAAAAAGATGAAAAAACGTCTCATCTATAGCTCCTTTTAGCTTATAAACCTTAGTAAGCTCCTTTTAGTCTATAAACCTATTATATAATTATAAAACAGGCACAGATTTTGTCAATAACTTTTATATATTTTTAATATTTTACCAAGATTAAAATATAATTTCCTGCCTCTATTCCAAAAATATATTCGTTAAATCAAATTCAGGTTTTTGACCTAAAACCGTTATAACCAACTCCCGAACATGCGGAAAGTTAAATTTTATATTTTTTTCAAGAAGCAATATGCTATCTCTAAAATCCTGTACTGCTTTTTTATCGGGCAAAAGTGTCATAAAATTTAGGTCTAGATAGACAATTTTATTTCTGTAAAGGATTTTTTCCAGCTTGTTTCCCGTAGAAAAAACAGGAGCAAAACTCATGCTCATAGGTCCCAAAAGCAGCTCTTTAACAAAAATTTCCATATTTCTTTCCCTGTCAAACGGAATTCTGGGTATTCTTCTAGCTTCTCCTATTATTTTTCCGCTCTGATAATCAGGAAAAAAGAAAATTCTGCCTGCTTTGTGAAGATTTGATGTAATATATATTGTTAATGAAATAAGGAATATAACCAATAATATCAGCAAAATAGCTGTTCTTGGTCTTATTTCAAAAAATGAAGACCTGGTTCTCAAATTTCTAAGTTTGACTCTCAAATTATCTTTCTCCGCCAAAGTCTATTGTTTCAATATCATTAATAAACTTTTTTATCCCATTATAGATTCCTTCAGTTATTTTCATCAAGTGGGCTCTGCTTGCAAGCAGCTGCGCTTCTTCTTTATTTGTTACAAATCCCACTTCAACCAAAACAGCAGGCATTTTTGCATTTCTTACAACAAACCAGCTTTTCTCCTTTAAGCCTCTTGACGGACTTATTCGGCCTATTGAAGCATCAAGTCCGTCAAGGATATTTTGAGCAAGACGTATACTTTCTATCAAGAATTCTTCTTCGAGCATTTTATTAAGAATATGCAGGATATCCCTTGCATTATAATCTACGCTGTTTTCATCAATTAAATCCCGTCTAAAGTCAGGAGGAAGGTGCCAAACCTCAAAACCTCTTGCGTTTCTGTTAGCGACCGAAGCATTAGCGTGTATCGATACCATTATTATTATCTCATTATCCCCAAGCTGAACACTATTGCCCTTCTCAACCCTGTCATCAAGATTAATAAAAGAATCATCGTTTCTGGTTAGAATTATTTTTTTATCCTGAAATGTTCTCCTAAGCTTTCTGTCAAGTTCAAGCGCAATATTGAGAGTTACATCTTTTTCCTTTATTACAAAAGGTCTTCCGTTTACAGTATGACGGCCTATTGCGCCCGGGTCTCTCCCGCCGTGCCCCGGATCAATCAAAATTGCTGCCACTCTATAACCCGAAGGCTGTGTGTTTCTGTTTATCCTGCTTAGCGCTGCATTCGAAGAAGGAACATTTGAAGAGGAATGCCTTGTTTTTTGCAATATAGCATCTGCTGTTCTTTGATCGAGCATTAGTGATCCGCTTCTTCTCGATAACCCGCCAGGGATTTTTTCCCTAAAGTTATGTACTATAAAGTCTTCTCCAACCTTAAAGCGAAAACTGTCAGTGCCGCGCCGCAGTTCGCCGGTATCAAGAAACGGCGACCATTGATATGTAAAGTTATTTACCCTGACAAACTCATTAAGACTTATTTCCTGTGCAGCGAGGCACGGAATTATGAGAAGCAATATTGTGGTTATTATTAAAACTCTTTTTAGGTCCATTTTATACTATTTAAATTCCCCTTTCTAATATAATCGGCAATTGTTTCTGCAACCCAAATAGCTCCTTGAATACTTCCTTTTTTTATACTTTTCCAGAAAATTTTACCAAGCACAAACTTGTTTCTATCGGAAATCGCGGGAAATTCCTTTATAAATCTGATATTTGCATGACTTTCGATGGTTTCAAGCGCTTTTTTAAGGCTGTTTCCATGCCAGTCTCTTCCAAATCTTTCATCGCTATTCCCGCTATTGCTAAAATCAAAATCAGCAGGCAAAAAAACATCTATTTTCCCGCTATCCCCGGTCAAACCAGCGCCATCCCCATAAAAATCGGGCATGGAATCGAGGATTCCTCTGTCAAAAACAAAAGCATCTGGTATCCAATTTTCCTTTTCCTTAAAAATAAAACTAAATGTGGTTTCATCAGCAGGCTTAAGCTTGACAATAATATTGCGGCACGCTTCTTCTGCAGCAAAAACAGCTTCATCGCGATTTTCATGCGCTGCAATAACATTTCCGCTTTTTTCTACATTATTTTTCGGAAAATTCACTACATCGCCCGGTTTGACATTCACAAACACCACTTTCACAGCATTATCCGGAGAATCATTTTTTAAATAATCAGGTATAAAAACAGAATCAACAACACCGGGAATCGAAATAAAAGCTCTCTCTGCCGCGGTTTTTTCGTACGAATATTTAATTTCTCCAGGATCAATGTCCAAAGCAATTTTTAAAGCAGCGTCAATAACAGAAAACCCCGAAGAATATGGGAATGTCCAGCCTGACATATAACCGCCCGAAAGCCGTGCGGCAATCTCCCCTATTACAGCTTTTCCGTTTGTGTACTTGATGTCGCCTTTTGCAGCCCCATTATCGATCCCGATTGCTTTTATTCCATCGCAAAAAACATTCACGACCTTCTCAACTACATCTTGCGGGAAAATCGTAGGCATCGTATGCCCCATTTCCACAAAATAAGGCGGAAAATAGATGTGCCTGTCTGCAACCCCGCATATGTGTATCTGCCCCTCTTTTACCACAGCATCAAGGCTAAACTCCGGGCCTTCGAGAAACTGCTCGATTATGACTTTGCCTGTTCTCGAATATTTTATTGCTTCTTCAATTGCTTCTTTGAGATCATCAAAATTATGAATTTTTACTGTTCCTCTTGCTCCCATGCTGTCTACAGGTTTAACCACAAGCGGGTATCCCATTTTTTCTATTTTTTCTATACTTAGAAAAGATATGCTTTGCATATCTTTTGTCAGCCTCCTCTCTCGGTCATGTGCAAACTTCGTTTGCCCGCGACTCTCGCTACGTCGGCTGATAGGTTCAACTTGCTCACTGCCTGTTACCATAAGAAATTGCGGGGATGAAACTTTTGCAGAAGAAAATGCCTGCCGCATAAGCGATTTATCTGTAGCTTTAAGAGCAGTCTCATAGCTAAGCGATTTTATCCCAAGTTTTTCCGACAGCCAGGCAACCATGTAGGAAAAATCTGTGCCCACAGTAAAAACTGCTTTAATGTCGTAGGCAGCGGTGTAGGCACGGGATTTTTCCAGCAAGGAGCCGCGGTCTTTTAAGTCAATATTCTCAAAATAATCCGGGAAATTTTTGCCCGGCGCATCAATATTTCCGTCAAAAGCAATAGTAACAAAGCCCATTTTGCTTGCAGATTTGATCGCCAGCACTTGCATGATTCCTGCGCCCAAAATTACAACAGCATTTTTTTTCTCTATGATTTTTTCTGCCACATTAACCGCCTTTTCCAATTTCCATGTATACATATCTAATGCAGTAGCTGATTCTTCTCCAATGCAGATGCTTACATGCTTTATGAGGCGTCTTTTAGCCGAACTAAAGCGTGTAAGCATCTGTTAAAGCAATACTAATCTATCAACTCTGCATAAATCTCAAATGTATCGCCTAGTCTCAAAACTCTGCTAATAAAACCTAATATTTTTAATCCAAAAATCTTTTGTAAAATTAAGGGGAATCTTTTGGGGTGATGCCCTGTGTTTCTTACCTTGCAAACTTTGAACCCGAATTTTCTAAGTATATGTTTTGCAGATGAAATATTCCAGATAGTATAATGGTCTGATGGGCTTGATTCCAGAAATTTATTTTTGTTATACAAACCGCTTATGCCGGACAAATTAGGGGTTGAAAAAGCAAACAAGCCTGATTTGCAGATAAGCTTTTTGACCTTTTCCAGAACTTCGCCAGGGTTTTTAAAATGCTCAATAACATACCACATTGTAATTATATCGAATTTTTTGTGAGTGATATCATATGTGATATCACATATAGTATCATATATGATATCACTAGTAATATCCTCGGCAATAGCTTTTATTCCAAGCTCTTTATTTACATATTCCACAGCTTCTTCGCAAATATCAATCCCGCAGCACTCATACTGATCCCTCATTACATTCAGGAAAGGACCATAAGCGCAGCCTATATCAAGAACCCTTCCCTGTTTCACAATTTGCTTGATTACATCTGCTCTTTTTTGCGAAATAGCTGAAATATTGTCAAAATCCTCTATATAAGTTTTTCCATACTGATTTTTATACTCCTCAAAAAAGTATGATTTATCGTAAGTTTTTTCGCTTTTGCCGATATTTTGCAGATACACAATGCCGCAGCTTTTGCATTGTAAATAATTCTTATGGATATACCTTTTGTATATTTTACCTTTTCCTTTGCATACGGGGCAGCCTGCGCCGGGATTTTTTTCTGTTTCCGCCGCTTTTAGAAAGAGCTCTTCGATTTTTGTTGACTGGCTTTCGCCATCAAGTCCCCTTCCGCCGGAAGGGGTAGGCTTGTACAGTGCTGGATTTTTAATTATTTTTTCTATTTTGCCAAGATTAGGATTTATGATTCCAGCTTCGCAAAAACCTGCAATTCTTGTCAATTTCCTGTGATATTTTGCTGGATTTATCAATATTACATCTTTGCCAGCATATAATGCTTCGTAGGCAGTAAGCCCGAAAGAGGTAAAAACAAGGTCAGAATCTTCTATAAGTTTTTGCAAAGATGGCGGCGAATCAACAATATTATAAAAACCAAAGTTTTCTTTTACATGATCCTTGTTTTTAAAAAGAGGTCCCAGAACAACTGTTACGTTTGCATCAGTAAAAAGATTTTTCCTGTGCGCCTTCTCCAAAAACTTTTCTGTAATACCCTTTGCATCTTCTCCCCCAAAGCTTATAAGAATATTCCTGTATTTCCTGCCAAAGCTGGGGCTTTCATCGCAGGCTTCGGAAAAGCGTTTGTCTTCATACCCAAGCAAGTCTGTGGAAAAAATATTGGGCGGCGAAGCTTTAGACACAGTGTTTGGGAGCGTATCAATAAGATAATCAAAATTATTTCTCCCCTCGCCGCCCTCATCAACAGCAACCAAAATATCAGCTTTTTTTCCAATCTCCCTGAATAATGTTAAATCTGTTGTTCGCATGTCAAAAACAGCCATGTCATATTTTTCCAAGGGGCGCCCAAGCCCGCCCTTTTGCGGGCGTTGCTCACAAAACTCGATCTGCCGGGTAACATCATCAAAATCCGAAACAACAGATTTTTCGTGTTCTTTTAAACCAGGCAAAGCTGCCGCAGCATCCAGAGAGCTTTCGGGTATATAGATAAATGATTCGTATAAATCAGACTTTGCCCACTTAATTGTTCTTGTTAAGTGCCCGGTGCCATTGTTTTTTTTTACTGTAGGAACAAAAAGTATTTTTTTCATATTTTTATGTCCGCAGGCTTTGCAGCCGGGTGAGGATTTTGCTTAAGCCACTTTATAAGTTCTGCACTCTCTTTAGTAATATTGGAGGAGCTTGCGTTATCTGCATTGCTTTCGGTAAATATTTTTTTAAGATAATCGTAATCTGCCAGAGTATCCAGAGTTATTCTGCCTTCGGGATACCAGGCAGAGTCCGGTGCTTTTAGATGATTTAGCAGATACTTTGCGCTGTTTTTATACAAATAAGGAGTAACGTGTTCTCTGTCGTAGGAGTTTTTTGTAAGAGACTCTGCTTCAAGAAGCTTTTCTGCTTTTACAATTTCAACGCCTGCGCCGAGCGGCATTCCTGTAAAAATACTGTGATCTGCGTTTGCTTCAATGTGCCTTTCAAGTATCAGCGCAGCTTCTTTATAAAAAACCAGCGGGTTATCTGCTGTGGCTCTTATAAAAGTATGCGGCTGATACTTCTCAATGGCAAGTGTAAATCTTTTAAGAACATCATCACCAGGACCTTCCATTATGTCAAAATTGCATTGCATTGCTTCTTTTTTAAGCGCTTCAAAGCTTTCGTTGTCTGTAAGAAGAACATGAAAATTTGCATTGATTTTTTTTAGCCTTCTCATTGCATTGCTTACTATGCTCATGCTGCCGAGTTGCAAAAGGGTTTTTTGAGGCAGCCTTGTCGAGGCTATTCTTGCCTGAAGAAAAACTGCTATTTTTCCGGATCTGCCCATAGTTCTGTCAAACTCCTGCAATCAAGATTAAAGCGGAATTTATTTAACTCAACCCATTTTTTTGCTTCGTTAAAATTCTTTTTTGCTACAAAAAACCCCTCTCCTGATCTTAAATAGTATTGCAAAAATTTTGACCACGGAAGATAGCCGGAATCTCCATTAAACCTTACTGCAAGATTTTTTAAGAAAAAAATACGATAATATTTGTCTATGGAGGTATCATCGCCAATAACATCTGAAGTATATGAAGCCTGGAGAGATGTATAACATACAATTTTTTCTCCCCACATATTGGATCTAAATCCAAAATCCATTTTTTGCCAATATTGGTTTAGAATTGAATAATCATACCCGCCTGTGGAGAGGAATTTTTCCCTGTTATATATTCCGCAGTAATCAAAAGGAAAAAGAGAAATAACGCCGTTATTTTTGGGAACAGTATATATCATTTTAAGAATTTTTTTTTGAAAAGCAGGCATAACAATAGAAGGCACTGTTTCTCCTGATATGTGCGGCTTAATAACAGGGACTGTGCATAGGCAATTTTCTTTTTCCAGATTTTCAAACAGCCTGGCCGAGAGAGATGAGTGCGATGGCTTCATATCATTCCATATAACGTAAACATACCCTTCTCTTGCTTCTTCTATTCCTATATTTATCTGTTCGCCTGCGCTGCAGCTTTCATGAAGAAGAAGAAATTTTACAAAAGGAAATTTCCTGGCTACTGTTTCGAGTTCATAATTTACACCTGGATTTTCAATTGAGATAACCTGGGAAAACCCAAGGCTTTCTATTTCTTTGAAAAATTCAGTTTTGAATATTGATTTCCCTCTGTTTAGAACAAGGAGAGAAAGTCTGTTCTGTCTGTTTTTACACTCAGGTTTTTCTGTTTCTCCAAGCGCTGTATAGGAAATTCTTATTCTTTTAGAAGTTGTAGGTATAGTACTCATCACATTTCCTGCATATTCCGTTATATTGCTGTGCAAGGTGTTCCTTGTAGTATTTCATTCCATTGTTCCATATTTCTTCCAGAGTATCGGAGAAAATATTGCCCAGAACATTCTTGTTCTCAACATCTTCTCTGCATAAAGGAACTGTTCCGTCATAAAGTATTGGAACATCTCTTTTTAAGTGCCAGCATGGTATTCTTCTAAGCGGAGAAATATCCGTTACTTTTCTGTCCGGAAGAAATTCGCAAAAATTATCATATTTTTGTACTATTACTTTTCTTCCTTTTGCTTTCCACGATTTATAATATTTCTCAAGCACACTTTCGTTTTCATTCATTCTTACTGCTTGAATATATGTTGTATCCGGAAAATATTCGATAAGGGTTTCTATCATACCAATAGCTTTTTCAAAACCTTCGCCGCGAAGTGATTTATAAATTTCTCTGTTATCTGAATCAAGAGAAAGAATCCAGATAATTTTTTCTTTGTTACTTACCTTCTCTGATAACATTTTTATTGTTTCGGTTTTCCATCCAATGCCCGAAGTTTCAATTAAAAGTGTAAATTTTTCATATTCCAGGGTTTTTAAAATAATTTTTTCGATATCCGGATGTGCAGAGGGCTCGCCCCATAAAGAGAGCGATATTACAGCATCTTCGGAAAAATCAGAGACTTTGCTGAGAATTATGGAAAAGTTTTCAAAGCTCATAAAATCTGCGCTGTTTAAAAGCCCGGGGTTAATTATTGGATAGGGGCAAAAAGTGCATGATTGAAAACATTTGCCTGATATCTGTATCTCATAAAATGCAGGAACTGTGCGCAGCATTTCTTCTTCCTGGCTTGAGATATTGATTATTCTGTTTTCGCCTTTTATTTCTGCTTTGTCAAAATTTTCAAGAATCATAAAATTTCTTTTGGAATCTGCTGCGAAAGTAATTCTAAGCATTCTTAAATCTTTTTCTGTAAGATGTGTTTCAATATCAAATGAATTAATATCTCGCTGTATTATTGTAAAAATTGTATCTCTTTTTATTGGAAGTTTTTCTTTATCGGAAAGCACTTTTAAAGCATCTGCAATCTCGGTTGCAATAATCTCGACTGCAATGCCGTAAGGCCCGCCGTCCGAAAAGCTGTACTGCGCGCTGTATACTTCGTGATTGTTATAAATTCTTTTTGTAAGATCAGGGTCAAGAAAAGGGGTATCTCCATATATATAAAAAATATTTTTATAGTCCGACTGCATAAATGATTGAAAAAGCAGGCTTGAATCCCAATTTTCAAGGCTTATTATGTGGAAATTCGGCGCAGCGGCAAGCTTTTGATACTTTTCTTTTTCCTTTTCGAGGCACAATATATAGACATTGTTACATTCCGGCACTGTTTTTGAATATTCAATAACTGTTTCGAAGCTTGTTTTGCCCGAAGGGAGCTTTTTAAAAGCGTACTCAGACAAGCCTATGCAATTGATAAAGAGTAAATTTTTCATACTATATCATTTATCGTCAATAAAATGAGGCGGATAAAGAAGAAATAAAGGTCTGCTTAATTTTGATCCAGCAATATTTGAACCTGCTCTGCCGCAGCCTCAAAGTCGCTGTCCAAAAAGAGCATATCCCGGATTTTTTCAAGTGCCGCAGAAGTCTCTTTCTTCCACTGCTTCTTCTTGAGCATGTCCAGGCTGGCATACGCCGCTGCATCGTCATAATTCTCGCAAGCAGTTTTTATTTTCAAAAGCTGTTCTTTAAGAAATATTGTATCTTCCTGTATGTTTGCGTTATCATCATCGGTCTCCGAAGATTGCAAATTTTCGATCATGTTCTCCAGCATTTGTACAAAACTCTCTGTAGATTCATCAATAAACGCTTTATCGCCTTTTCGCCCTGCTTCTTCCAATGCAAGCGCCAACGCAGATTTATCTTCTTCTCCAATGTTCGCCAGCGCGGATTTCATGGCATGGACTGTTGTAGTAAAAAGCTTTATATCTCCGCGTGCGGCTGTCTCACGCAATGTTTTTACTGCTTTTTCCGCATCGCGGCAAAACATTTCAATCAGTTTTGGAGTTATCGCGCTTGTGCTGCTTTGCGTTATTTCCAAGGCTAATGCTTTGTATTTTGCTGCTTCTTCGGGGTGTTTATCGCGGACATACTTATTTAATATGATATTCAAGTGCTGGATATCAATAGGTTTTGAAATAAAGTCATCAAAGCCATTTTGCATGAACATTTCTTTGTTACCCGCAAGAGCGTTAGCTGTCAGCGCAACTATTGTGCTGCAATATCCCTTCGCGCGTAATTTTTGCGTTGTCTCCACTCCGTCCATCTCAGGCATCATGTGATCCATAAAAACAATATCATAAGTACCTCTAGCTTCGATTTTTTCTATTGCTGCAAACCCGCTGAGCGCTGTATCTACTGTTAACCCGTATGATGCAAGCAAACCTTTTGCAACATATAAATTCGATTCTACATCGTCTACCACCAGCACTTTTCCATACGGCATCGGCTCACGGATAACTTGTAATTTCACGTCCTGCCTCTTGCTTGAATATGTGAAATTTTGCAAGCTCTCCGACAATTCCGCGCCAATGACTTTACTTCCCGCTGCTTTTTGCTTGATCTTTACCGCAAATGTACTGCCGCGCCCATATTCGCTTTTGAATTCGATTGAGCCTTCCATCATTTTCACAAGTTTTTTGGTTATACTCAACCCGAGCCCGGTTCCTTCGGAAGATACGTTGTTATCGAAGCGTAAATATTCAGAAAATAACTTATTCTGGTCTTCAGGTTTTATACCTTGTCCTGTGTCCTCAACGCTAAAATGCAAAAATAAATCATCGTCCTGCATCGAATGTTTTACAGATAATTTCACATATCCATTATTAGTATACTTAATAGCATTTGATAAGAGGTTGTTTAGTATTTGCTTTATCCTAAGTTCATCGCCGATTATTTTCAGCGGAAGATTTTTATCTATATCCAGTTTGAATTCAATCGATCTGGAATCTATTTGCACAATATTAAGCTGTACTGCGTCGTTTATCAAACTTGGTGTATCGTATTCTGCAGGATTAAGTTCCATTTTTCCAGTTTCTACTTTTGACATATCCAGAATGTCGTTAATAATTCCGAGTAAGCCGACCCCGGAGCTATAAATCTTATCTAGCGCTGCTGCGTACTCATCCGGCAAGCCGCCTTTTTGCAGTTCGATTTGCGCTATTCCAAGGATGGCGTTCATTGGCGTTCGCAGCTCGTGGCTCATTCTGGCAAGGAAATTTGTTTTGGCTCGCGACGACTGTTCTGCAAGTTCACGGGCATATTCAGCATCGCGGCGAGCTAACTCGCTTTCGGTCAAGTCAAAGAGAAATACCATTACGCTGCGCGCTTTTCCGTCTGCTTCCAGCATCGGTGTGAATTGAATTCTAAAATGCCCGCATGATTCATGATAGCCAAAATCTATATCCAGCTCTGCTTCAAGCACTTGCTTCTCTGTAATGGAAGTCTCATACATATCCATGATTTCTTTTAACGATTCTCCGGAAACAAAAGGCGAGAACAATTCGTGCATTTGCTTTCCCTCAACGCTTTCTTCCGAAAATGTTTTGCAGTAACGAAACCATGAGTTACTTACATAAACCAATTGATTTTGGTCGTCAAAAACCAGCAAAGGGTTTGTACAGCTTTCCAGAATCAACAAAACATATTGTTCTAGCTTTGATTTTTCCTCCTGATCATTTTTTTTCTGTTCCTTTAACTGCCTGATCATTTCATTAAAAGCAGAGGAAAAATCGCCCATAAAATCAACTCGCTGGTTGTAGTTGCCCTTTGCCACTTCTTGAGTTTGCCATGTCAAATGTCTGAGCACTGCGTGCAAAGATTTCAAGGGAGCCGCCATTTTATTGCCTTTCGCCGGAAAATAGCAGTTTAAATTGCCTTTGCTTAATTCATAAGCAAAAGCCTTTGTCTCAGACACTATTTCGAAAAGATACTTTAAACTCTTTCCGCAATTAACAAACATTTCCGGCAACTGGTTTACATCCAGCGAGGCTTTTACAGGGTCAGAAATCATGTTGTCAACATACTCAGATAGAGCGTCTGCAACAGCCGGTGAGATGAGTATACTATCCTGCGGGTTCTTATTAAATTCGCTCATAGGGTATTCACCGTTTATTTCCTCAATATTATTATTTTAACATTATTTTAACATTATTTTAACCTGCTTTGCCGCAGCCTCAAAGTCGCTGTCCAAAAATAGCAGATCCCGGATTTTATTAAGCGCAGCCAAGGTTTCTTTCTTCCACAGCTTTTCCTTAAGCAAATCAAGGCTGGCATACGCCGCTGCATCGTCATAATTCTCACAGGCAGCCTTTATCTTTAAAAGATGCTCTTTAAGAAATGCTGTATCTTCTTCTGCACATGCATCATCCGCAGCATCCTGCGACCGCAAATTTCCAATCATGTTCTCCAGCATTTCCGCAAAACTTTTTGTATTTTCATCAATAAACGCCTTGTTGTTATTTCGCCCTGCTTCTTCCAGCGCAAGTGCCAACACAGATTTCTCGTCCTCTCCAATGTTCGCCAGCGCAGATTTCATGGCATGGACTGTTGTAGTAAAAAGCTTTATATCTCCGCTTGCGGCTGCCTCACGCAATGTTATTACTGCTTTTTCCGCATCGCGGCAGAAAACTTCAAGCAGTTTGGGAGTTATCGAGGCTGATTGTGCCTGAGTTGTATTTCCAATTGTTGCCTTGTATTTCGCTGCTTCCTCCGGATATTTGTCCCTGACATACTTGTTTAATATTACATTCAGGTATTTTATATCAATTGGTTTTGGAATAAAGTCATCAAAGCCGTTCTGCAGAAACAGCTCCTTACTGCCTGTGATAGCGTTGGCCGTCAGCGCAACTATCGTGCCGTTATACCCCATAGCGCGCAGTTTTTGCGCAGTTTCCATTCCGTCCATTTCAGGCATCATGTGATCCATAAAAATAATATCATAAATCACGCCTTTTTTTACTTTATCAATTACTGCATACCCGCTGGTCGCTGTTTCGACTTTCAGCTTATAAAATGACAGCAGCCCTTCCGCAACATATAAATTCGATTCCACATCATCCACGATCAATACTTTGCCGTATGGCATAAGCTCGCGTATAATTTGCTTTTTGTTTAGTTTTTTTGAGGAATATGTGAATCCTCGCAGGCTCTCCGACAATTCCGCGCCAATTACTTTACTTCCAGCTGCTTTTTGCTTGATCTTTACCGTAAATGTACTGCCGCGTCCATATTCACTTTTGAATTCAATTGAACCATCCATTATTTCTACAAGTTTTTTGGTGATATTCAACCCAAGACCGGTTCCCTCGGCAGACATGTTTTTATCGAACCGCGAATATGCTGTGAATAATTTCTTCTGATCTTCGGGGGTTATGCCTTGACCTGTATCCTCAACGCTAAGATGCAAAAATATATCTCCATTTTGCAGCGAGTGTTTAACAGAGAGTTTTACATACCCGCCATCAGTATATTTAATAGCATTTGATAAGAGATTATTTAGTATTTGTTTTATCCGCAAATTGTCGCCAATAAACTTTAACGGAGTATTTTCGTTTATATCAAGCTTGAATTCAATTGGTTTGGAAGCTAACCGCACAATATTAAGCTGCACTGCGTCGTTTATTACACTTGGTATATAATATTCTGCATGGTTAAGTTCCATTTTTCCTGTTTCAATTTTTGTCAAGTCGAGAATATCATTAATAATCCTAAGCAAAATATTGCCGAAGTCATTTATCTTTTCCAGTACCGATGCATATTCAGCAGGAAGTTCCTTTTGCAATTCTATTTGCGTCATTCCGATAATAGCATTCATCGGCGTGCGTATTTCATGAGACACTAATGCCAGAAAACTAGTTTTGCTTTTATTTGCGGCATTTGCCTCATTAAGCGCTGATTCCAGTTGAATGGATGTTTCACGAAGATTTACAAACATTTCATTGCGAATAAAAGAATTGGCAATTATCATACTTCCTGACTGAAGAACTGACACCTCTTCTTTTGTAAATATATGTTCTTTGTGACAATTGTCATAACCAACAAAACCCCAGAATTGTTCCTCTCTAAAAATCGGCACTACAAGAATGGATAGAACTCCATGCGGGGTTAAGTGATCCTGCTCTTTCTGCGACATATCGCGCACGATGCTATTTATATATCTTCTGTTTGACAATATTCCTTCCCAGTCCGGAACAACTTCGCTGTAACTATACAGCTTGCCGTCTGTGAGCATGGTTTTCTCCAAAGACCACTCAAATACCTGCGAACAAAAAAGCTTTCCGTCAATTATGTGGTTTTTCCACAGATATATGCAATCAACTTTCACTGCCTCTGCTACCTTTTCTATACCTATCTGTAAATATTTTTCAAAAGAATCTATATCTGAATTCAGCAGCAAGCTAGACATATCATTCACCGCGTGCAGCATTTTATCCCGATGGTAAATATTTTTTTGTGTTTCGTTATGAATCCAGGCAGTTGCAAACAATAGAGCGCTGGAGCGCAAAGTTTCTTCTTCTTTTTCTGTGAATATTCTCTCGTTATGGCAGTCGTCAAAACCAAAAAAGCCCCAAAAGTGACCTCCCATGAATATCGGCACAGCTAATATTGACAGAACATTCTGCGCTTCCAAATGCTCCTTTTCCTCTTTTGGTAAGCTGCGTACAAAACTGTTCACAGCTTTATTCTGCGATAACACTTCGCCCCAATAAGGAGCATTTTTTTTGTATGATATAGAAAGTGTTAGTTCGTTTCCTTGCTGCGGCTCTGCTCCTTCTGACCATTCGAAAATCTGGGTGCAGCAAAGCTCCCCGTCTTTGATGTGGTTTTTCCAAATATATGTGCGATCAACCTTTGCAGCATGCCCTATTGCTTCCATTGCGCAATACAATTTTTCTTCAAAGGTGCCTATATCTAAACTGAGCATAAAAGCCGTCGCGGCATTTACAGCACTTGTTAAAATATCATGATAATAAATTTCGTCTGTCAGCTTTCTCTGTTCGTCCTGTTTAAGTATCTTTATTTGATTCTTGACTCTGAGTTTGAGTATGCCGGGCGAAAAGGGTTTGGTAATATAATCCGCAACCCCTAAAGCAAGCCCTTTTTCCTCATCTTCGGAACTGCTGAGTTCTGTGATAAAAATAACAGGTATATCTTTTGTTTTTTTTGTGTTTTTTAATTGAGCAAGAATTTTATATCCATCCATTTCAGGCATAGCAATATCTAGCAATATCAAATCCGGCAAAAACTTTTCCGCCAGCTCAATACATTCCTGACCGTTACTTGCCGTAATTATGGTATATTCTTCGCCAAGAATGTCTGAAAGATTCAAAAGGTTTGCTTTTGAATCATCCGCAACAAGAATGCTGCTCCTGGCTTTTTTAACAATATTTTCGTCAGACAAATTTATATTCATCATAAGTTCCATTTTTATTAACTTTATCTATGCCTGTATACTTGAACGCTGCTTCGATTTTGCTCACACGGCGGCAGTTCTTATTCGCCTGCGCTTATGGTTACAGACTCCAGCCAAAAATCCTTTTCCACATTCAGAAACGCATCAACAACTTTTGGGTCAAAATGAGTGTTGCTGCTATTTTTTATTATCTCTACTGCCTCCTCATGCTCAAGAGGTTTCTTATACGGACGTTCAGTTACCAGAGCGTCATATACATCTACAAGCGCCATAATCCTTGCTTCAAGCGGAATTGCTTCTCCGGCAAGCCCTCTTGGATAGCCAGTGCCATCCCATTTTTCGTGATGATAGCCTGCGATTTTTTTTGCATGAATTAAAAATTCATCATTTTGCGTCTTACCGATTATATAGTCTATTATCTTTTCTCCAACAACGCAGTGAGTCTTGATTACTTCAAATTCTTCATCCGTAAGCTTACCAGGTTTATTGAGAATTAAATCGCTGATGCTGATTTTTCCAACATCGTGCATCTGCGCAGACGGCAGAAGCAAGCTTAAATTCCAGGTTGATATTTCTTCTGCATAGCTTCCGGAACGAACAAGCTCGTCTACAATAAGTTTTAAATAGCTCTGCGTTCGCTCAATGTGCTTACCTGTAACAT
This sequence comes from Spirochaetota bacterium, assembly GCA_009786125.1. Lineage (GTDB taxonomy): Bacteria > Spirochaetota > Spirochaetia > CADAEX01 > CADAEX01 > WQTU01. The sequence continues at coordinate 7,681 of WQTU01000119.1, read as the reverse complement.
TATCCCTGTTCTCTACCATATTGGCGATAATACTGATTGTAGCATTATGTATCTCCCGTAGAGCCCGCTGACTATCTTTTATTAGCCTGTCCGTTTCTATGTGTGTTTCGATTCGTCTTATCAAAATAGGCGATGAAAAAGGTTTATTGATAAAATCCAGCGCACCCATTTCAAATCCGCGAATTTCCGCTTCTGCGTCGTTTCTTGATGTGAGAAAAATTACAGGAACAGATCGCAGCCTTTCATCTGATTTCATAGCCTGCATTGCCTCAAAGCCATCCATCTCAGGCATATCGATATCCAGCAGAATAAGATCGGGTGAAATTTTTTCCGCGAGTTTAAACATTCTTGCAGCAGACGATAGGGCAAATGCTTTATAGGTGCCATCCAATGCGGTTTTTGCTGCTGTCAAGTTGGTATAATTGTCATCTACTATGAAAATTGTTTTCATTTTAGCCCCCTAATCGCCAAATTTTGCAGAGATTTTGCCTTTACAAGCACCTTATTACTTTTAATATAATATAATATAATATAATATAATATAATATAATAAAGTGCGAAGAAAATTTGTACCTTCACTGATTATTACTGAAACTTGGCATGAACTTTTCTAAGGAATCGCTGATTAAGAACCATTTTTTAAAAATTTATTTACCGACGAAGCGAGAACCGCGGACAAGCTGCCTGGCGGTCGCTTTGCGCGTAATACCTTTTATTTTTTAAATTTATTATAGCAGGTTCTTATTTGACTCTAATCATTGATTCCATGATTTTCCTCGTTTTCCCTTGGAAAACTGCGGGACGGACGCCGCGCTCGGCCGAAAAAATGTATTGCAGCCCTGTTCGGGATGCTTCGCGAATTTATTCTCGATTGAATAAATCAGCGGTTTCCTGATATTAATATATCCTGAAAGAGTCTCCTATAATATTATCTTGTGTAAGAGGTATAGCCGTGGAAGCTGAATCAATAACCGAACTTATGACTTTACTGATATTTCAACTGGGAATAATCATTTTTGCAGTACGCCTTTGCGGTAGTCTGGCAAAAAAAATTGGCGTGCCTCAGGTTTTGGGAGAACTTATTGCCGGTATCATCATTGGACCGTATGCACTTGGCGGAATTTCCCTGCCTGGCTTTGCTCATGGCATCTTTCCTTTGGCAACTGGTTCCCTGGCAGTAGGCAGCGAATTGTACGCTTTTGCCATAGTTGCCTCTATAATTCTGCTTTTTGTGTCCGGGCTTGAAACCAATATTAAACTTTTCCTGCGCTACTCCGTGGCAGGGGGCGTCATTAGTATTGGCGGCGTGCTTGCTTCTTTTTTAGCTGGAATTTTTATTGGAATGATATTGTTTCAAACTTCATTTTCAGATCCTCGCTCTCTTTTTCTGGGGCTGCTCATAACAGCCAATTCTCTTGGAATTGTTGCAAGGCTTCTGTCGGATCAAAAAAAGATGGATTCGCCGGAAAGTGTTACAATTCTGGCAGCTTCGCTCTTTGACGATGTTCTTACTGTTATTGGACTGGCAGTAGTGCTGGGGATAATCGCTGTCCTTACCGGAAATACTCATGCAGGAAGCGATGGCTCACACCTTGTTGCAATTTTGGCGATTGCAAGCAAGGTTTTCGGCATCTGGCTGGGCTTTGCGGCTCTGGGGCTTATTTTTTCAAAAAAACTTGGCGGCTTCCTGAAGCTTTTCAAAGGCACTATTGACTTCTCCATACTGGCTCTTGGAATTGCCTTAATCCTTGCAGGAATATTCGAGAAGCAAGGGCTGGCGATGATTATCGGCGCATACATCGCAGGGCTTTCTCTTTCAAAGACAGACATTGCTCCGGTAATCCAGGAGCGTATCCAGGGCATCTACGGATTTTTTGTGCCGATATTTTTTGCTGTTATGGGCATGATGGTAAATTTTCGCGACATCATCACGCCGCATGTGCTTATTTTTGGAACCATATATGCAGTTGCAGCAATTATCGCAAAGCTTATAGGCTGCGGCGCTCCTGCCATGCTTTTTGGTTTTAATGCGAAAGGAGCTTTGCGCATTGGGCTTGGCATGGCGCCGCGCGGCGAGATGACTCTTATCCTTGCAGGCATTGGACTTGCAATGGGAATTTTGAATCAGGAAATATTCGCTATGCTCATCTTTATGATTCTGCTCACAACTTTGGTTGTCCCGCCAATGCTTAACGCCAGCTTAAAGCTTGCAGGCTCCGGTACCCGAAAACCTGTTAAAGGCGATGATACGGAATCAATGACATGGGACTTTCCTTCCAGCGAAATTACAGACCTGGTAACAGACGCTATATTCGAGGAGCTCCGCGAAGAAGGTTTTTATGTGCAGGTAATGAATTTTGACAAAAAGCTCTGCCAGGCCAGAAAAGATGATATTGTTCTTTCCATTACCGGAGATGCAACTTCCGTAACAATAAAAACTTCCAAAACTGATATGCACTTTGCAAAAACTACGATTTACGAGGTTATTGTAAATTTGCATGAGTCGCTCCAGAAACTCAGAAAATATTCAGACCCGCAAAGCATGAAAAAAGAACTTGCGGAAAGCTGCGCTGTAAATCGCATGGACTTGCTTTCGCATGTCAGCGTTGAATGCACCTCTACCTCTCTTTCCGGCACAACCAAGGATGGAATAATAACCGAACTTGTGGATATTTTAGCTAAACAAAAAAAACTTCTTGACCGCGATCTGGTTCTTAAAGATGTATTTGACCGGGAAAAAGTTATGAGCACCGGCATGAGTCACGGCATTGCAATACCCCATACCAGAACAGACGGCGTTAGTGACCTTCAGGTAGCGGTTGGCATTAAAAAAGGCGGGATAGATTTTGAATCTCTGGACAATGAAAAATCGCGGCTTTTTATTTTGGTGATTTCGCCAAAAAAAACATCCGGACCTCACATACAGTTCCTGGCTGCGATTGGAGCTCTTTTATCAAATAATACTCTTCGCGAAGAAATAATTAACGCCTCTTCTCCGGAAAAAGTAGTGAAGCTTATGCGCAGTAAGTCTTGCAGCTGAACAAGCAAAGGTATTAACCTTCGTGTCCGTCGGCATATCCTGCGGTGCAGACAATACTTTTTTTAGCCGGAGCCGAGTCAGTTATTCATATCTCTTGCCAGTGATTCTGCTAACGCAGCAGCAGCCTCATATTCTCCGATCAAGATATTGTCGGATATTTTTTTAATAACAGCATTTGCATCCATCCCCTTGGTTAAATCCAGTAAGCAGTTTGTTACTTTGTACATTTCACTGCCGTCAAATATATCAAAAGCAGTTTTCAGATTTTCGAGTCCGCATCTTATTGCTTCTGCATCAAAATAATTATTTTCCTTCTTTTGTGATTTTAACCAGTACTGTATATTCCTGAGTTGAATTTCCAATGCTTTTATAAACTCAGGTGTTTTAGATTCAATAAAAGTAAAATCTCCCTGGTTTCCGGCTGCTTCCAAAGCATACGCGGTTTTGGAAACTTCATTCGCTCCTATAAAAGCAGCAGCACTTTTTATTCCGTGAACATGAGTTGTATATGCGGAGATATCGCCTGTTTTAATACATTTTTTTATCTCTTTTATGCGCTCTTCACCATCATCAGAAAATGCAGCAAGCGCCTCTGTGTATAGCTCTATTTTATCGCCTGAATGCGATATGCCGGCGCTGACATTCAAACCATCTATTTCAATCTTGTTATTTTTTACAGAAGCAACTTTAGCGCCTGCCATTACAAGTTTTCTCTGCTTACTCTTTGGAATCCATTTTTCAAGAACTGCATTTAATTTAACCGTATCAATGGGTTTTGATATAAAGTCATTAAAGCCATTATCCATAAACATTTCTCTTGCAGCGGACACAGCGTTAGCTGTCAGCGCTATAATAGGCAGCATTTTGAAATACAGATCATTTTCACCCATCTCCCTTATACGCTGAGTAGCTTCAACCCCATCCATGTATGGCATTTTATGATCCATGAAAACTATATCATAATCCTTTGATTGCACTGCTTCGATAGCTGCAATGCCGCTTTTGCACAATTCGATACGCATGTTGTACGGCATCATCAAACCTTGCGCTACTTTTAAATTAGTGCCAATATCGTCAACAATCAGCACTTTTGCTTCGGGTGCGGAAAAGCTTACAGCAAGCTCATGCTTGCCGTCATATACAAAATTGTCATAAACCCCGTTCATAATATTTGCCACCGGCACAGAATATATCGGCATGGCAAGAACAATCATGTCATTATCCATGATTGTTTCTGTAAACGTTTCGCCAAACTCGGTTAGTATAATTATCTTAGTATTTTTTCTGTATTTCAATATGATGTCTTTATTTTGCTTGTACCAATAGAGTGAAACAAACATAAAAACAAATGCCAGCTCCGTCATTTCTTTATAAAATTCATCTGCATTTGAAACACAAGTGCACTCTACACCAAGATTTTCAAGCGTATTTATGATAGGTTTAGAATATCTCTCGCGCCTTTCAAAAATTATTACAGGTTTATCACCTGAGTTTTCCACAGCAGCAAGAGCCCTGCAAGCATGGTATTTTTGCGGGATTGTAACGGTGAACTTGCTGCCTTTACCATATTCAGACTCAACATTGATCGTACCGCCCATTGCTTTTATCAGATTGCTGGTAATGGGAAGCCCAAGACCTACGCCTTCTATCTCTCCTGCTGCTTCTACGCTAATTTGAGAAAATTCAACAAATATTTTCGTTAAGTCTTCTGATTTGATTCCTCTTCCGCTGTCCTCTATCTCCATGATAAGGTTAGTTGTGGTGTCATCAAGAGCCTTAGAGTATGCAACAAAGGAAACAAATCCATTATTCGTATATTTTACTGCATTTCCCAAAATATTAATCAAAGATTGGCGAATTTTTATTTCATCACCGCGCAGCGTACCTGGTATGCTGCCATCTACAATAACGATAAAACTCAGAGGCGAATCAAGTATTCTCATTTTTATAATACTCACGACGTCATTTATTAAAGATGCTACCGAATAATCTGCAGATACAATTTCAAGGCTTCCGGCTTCAATCTTTGAAAAATCCAGTATATCGTTAATTATAGCTAAAAGATTCGTACTCGCTTGTTTAACGCTAAAGGTATGTTCGCGGATAATTGATAAATCGCTCTCGCGCAAGGCAAGCTCTGTCATACCTATAATTGCATTCATGGGAGTGCGTATTTCATGACTCACCTTTGCGAGAAAATCACTTTTAAAGCGGCTGCTCTGCTCTGCTGCTTCCTTAGCTTCAATTTGCTCTGTTATGTCAACGCTGTGCATCAAATGGACTATCCTTCCGTCGTACCAACGCAGATACTGATTGGTGGTGTAATAGATGCGGTTAGCAAAGGGTTTCTTTTCTTCCCACTTAAGAACTGTGTTTGGTTCTTTGCTAAGTTTTTTAACAGGACAAAAATCACATTTTTTCCCTTGTCCCAAAACTTTGTAACAAATTTGTCCCCGAACATCACCTTCAATACCAAAGTGCTTTTTCATACTGTCATTCATGAAAAGCAGCTCGTCGTTTTCAGGGACTGTAACATAAATCAATGAATCGATGCTGTTCAAAAGTTTTTCCAGGGTATCGGTAAATGCTGTTATTTGCGAAATGTCATCGACATTTGTCACCACGGTTGTTACTTTTCCGTGATTATCATAGATTGGCGTCGTGCGGACATGATACGCTGCTTCAGCAATTTTAAGCAAATTATCCTGCGCCCCTTCGCTGAAGGTTTTGCGGATATATTTGGCAAGCTGCTTGCAAAAATCATAACGCAAAGAATAATCAAGATCTCTGTTGATAAAGATTGACGGCTCAAAACCGAGATCATATAACAACTTGCCGTTTATCATCGTTATTATTTCATCTTCATTAACGCAGAAAATCATTCCGGGATAATTATTTGTAACAGCTTCCAGTTCGGCGGCTGTGCTGCAGATCTTTTGGATCATATCATTGCTAATAAATGCGTTGGCTATCATCCTGCCTGTGGCACGCAAGATATTTTTTTCTGCATCTGTAAACTTGCGCGCATTTTGCAAATCATTTAAACCAATGAATCCCCAAAACTTATTTCCTGTAAATACAGGAGCAATTAAAATCGATACAATGCCGGTCGGCAATAAAAACTCCTGTGTTTCTGCAGACATTTCGTGCAGCGGACCATTAATGCAATCCCCTTTCGATAAAACCTCTTCCCAGCTGGGAAAAGTATCTTTATATTTTACAACTAGTGAATCATATGAAACTATAGATTTTTCACGGGTCCATGCAGTTAGCTGAGAACAATATAATTCATCATTTTCTGTATGATTTTTCCATAAATATACAGAATCAGCATTCACAGCTTCGGCAAAAAGCCCAAGCGTTTGAATCAATATATTTTCAAAGTTATCTGCGTCCAATTTAGGCAAAATAGAGGATACCTCGTTAACCGATGCCATTAATTTGCTTTGCTGTTCAATTTTTGCAATCATTTGATTATGCTCGCGCATATCTAGCCCGTACCACACAGCTACAAAATCGTCTCCGTATGCAATGCGGGTAATAGTAACCTTCAGCGGGACAAGAGTGCCGTCCGGTTTTTGACTAACAAATTCAGAAACTGCTTTGCCTTCCGTGAATGCAATATCAAGAAGCTCATGAAGCTTGTCGGCAGAGCGTTGACCGTCCGGCTGATATTCGGGAGCAAGTTTTGCAAACTTGTCTGTCTCCATGTAATCCTGCTTGCTCATCCCAAATAATTCAAGCGTTTTATTATTGCAATCTATCACCTGATAATCTCTGCTCCACAGATTGCATATAAGCGGTGTCGAATCCAGCATTAGTTTTGCAAAGTCAAATGCCTTGTTCTTTGCGTGGTTTTCATATTCGAGGGTTTCAAGCCGCCGCTGTTCTGTTATATCAATAAAAAACCCATCAACCAGATTGGGCGAGCCGTCGCAGTTAAAGTCCTCAACGCGGCTGCGGTCTAAAATCCATTTCACAGTACCATCTTTCATCACGATCCTGTAAGTGGTTTCCATAGGCAAACCAAATAACAGCGTTTCTCTGCATGTCCTTTCAAATGGTTTGAGATCGTCCGGGTGCAGCAAGTCTGTATATTTAAAAGCCGGGTTGTTTATTAGCTCTTCCGGTGTATAGCCGATCAATTCAAAACTCCCTTTGCTGGCATAAGTACAGGTCCAATAAGGCGGGTTGTAAAGGCTTTGATAAATCATTCCAGGCAAGTTGCACATCATGCTTTCAGTGCGGCGTGTTAAAATGCGGCGTTCTTCATTAGTAATTGCGATAGCCATAAAGTCGGCAAGGGAGGATACGAAATTAAGCTCTTCCAGCGTCCATTCACGAGCTTTCAAAAAGGTTTCGCATGGCTCCTGCTCAATGCTGATGAAGCCAATTACCTCAGCACTGCTCCAAATTGGAGCATCAATTATTGCACATGTGTTCGCACTATAGCTATTTCTGGAACTAAGTATTGTGCCAGCCAACTTCTTATTATTTGTGGAAATCAAACGTTCGGTCATGAGTAATTTTTCATATTCTTCATAGTCAGGCAGATCTATATCCGGTCTGTCGGAAAAGCCGCCAGCAGAAATTTCATAACAGGAAACACTCTCTCTCCTCTCTCCTCTCTCCTCTCTCCTC
>WQTU01000118.1 GCA_009786125.1 Spirochaetota bacterium | reverse complement strand
AAGTTATCTCATTACAACATAAGGAATTACAAAATGCTTAGATTTCACATACTATCTGCTAACTCTTTATCCTATAATGAGTTATAAGTTTTCATGCGTTTTGCCCTGGCGTGTTCTGCAAAAAGGCTTGAATTTTTCTGAAAATCAGGTAATCCTTTAGATTCATAAAATTCTGATATATCTCTATCGCCCCAGTTCGTAATGGATGGAAAGGATTTTTTATGATTTTAAAAAGATTTTTATTGATTCTATTTTTTATATCTCTTGGTTTTACTGCATATAGCCAGGCACAAAGGCAGGCAGCAAGCCCTCAAATTGAAATGGTGAGAATTCCTGCAGGAACTTTTACAATGGGCAGCAATGACGAGTTGGATCGGAGTGTACGTGCACAACCTCCGCATCAAGTAATACTTACTCAAGAGTTTTGGATGGGTAAATACCAGGTAACACAGGCGCAGTGGGTAGCTGTAATGGGGACTAACCCCAGTTGGTTTCATGGGGGCACTGGCAGAGAACCTGCAGACGGAGAAGCGCAGGGAAAGCGACCTGTAGAGATGGTAAGGTGGCATGATGTGCTTGTATTTGCTAACAGGCTTAGTATTATGAGAGGATTTACGCCTGCTTATGAAATGGAAACAACTACGGCTAGTGTATGGAATACAAACCCGGATCTCTGGGGTACTGTGCCTACTTCTTGGAGTAGCCCTGATAGACCACGCTGGGATGCTGTTAGAATTGTTCCAGGTTCTACCGGGTATCGCTTGCCTACAGAGGCGCAGTGGGAGTTTGCAGCCAAGGGCGGTAATACGGCCGATAACTATACCTTTTCCGGCAGTGATAATCCTTTTTTAGTAGCCTGGCACAGTGCAAACAGCGGCAATAGAACTCGTGAGGTAGGGCGTTTGGCTCCAAATGGATTGGGTCTTTATGATATGAGCGGCAATGTATGGGAATGGGTATGGGACTGGTTTGGTACTTATACTGTTTCACCTGCTATAGATCCTACAGGTCCCAATGCTGGCATTATCCGCGTGATACGCGGCGGCAGTTGGGGCGACGACGCGGATGGTTCGCGTTCACTGATTCGGTCCTTCGGCAATCCGTCGGTCAGGGGCAACGCTATTGGTTTCCGGTTGGTGCGCCCTTTAACGGTTTTTTGTGAAAAAAATATTTTAATTATTGACACTTGGTCTAGTCCGGACTAAGCTTGTAATATGGAAGCAATCAGTACAATATCAATTCACGAAGCAAAATCCAATCTCTCCAAACTTGTTAAACGTGCAGCAGCCGGAGAAACAATTTATATAGGCGCGTATGGTAAACCAGAGGTAAAGCTTACAACTGTTAGTCTGGGAAAATATCAGGCTGAACAAAGGGCAAAAGCCTTTGGCTGCATGAAGGGGAAAATAAATTTGCATGAAGGCTGGGATGCCCCGCTGCCGGACGAAATTATCAATTCTTTTTACAATATGCAGGGCATGGAGGAGTTTGAAAAGAAATGATGAAGCTCCTTTTGGATACTAATGTATTGCTATGGTATTTTTTGGGATCCGAGCGAATCGAGTCGGCAAAAGAATTGATTGTTTCCGAAAATACAGAAGTATTTTTTAGCACTGTTTCTCTTTGGGAGATTGCTTTAAAAGTGCGGGTAAATAAGCTTGGCATAGATATTGACGAATTGATTTTTTTTACGAAAAAGTACTCATTTTTTGAACTTCCTATGACAAGCGATTATATAAAAACTTACCTCGAATTGTCTTCTTTACACAAAGATCCATTTGATCATATGCTGCTGTCGCAAGCTATTACCTGTCCCATGCGTTTTATTACTGGCGATTCTCTGCTGGCGCAGTATTCATCTCTGGTAATAGTTATTTGAGTTCCTGTCATTCAAAGTAATACTGATAGTAAATTCGCTTGAATACTACTGCAATTAAGCCTATTATGGACTTTATGCTGCAGCTAATAGGAAGACCTTCTTGCAAAGAAACGCGAAAGGCAGAGAGATTTTTTAAAGAAAGAAAAATAGATTTTCACTATATTGACCTTGATAAAAAAGAGCTCTCTCTTGGAGAGCTAAAAAGCATCTTTAATTCCATTCAGCCTTCGGATTTAATAAATAAAAGTTCCAAAGAATATGAAAAAAAAGGGTTAAAATATATGGATTTTGACCCATCAGAAGAATTACTGACAAACCAGAAACTGCTTGCAACGCCGATCATCAGGCAAAAAAACAGAGCAATTTTTGGCTTTGACGAGACTCAACTTAAGAATTTTCTTTCGTAAATCAATATAAAAATTAATTCCCGGAGGAGGAGAAAAATAAATTTTTTATGAGATATGCAATACTTGGGAGCGGTTCAACTGCAAATTCCTATGTTTTCGAACATGATGATTTTGCTTTTGTTGTTGACAATGGCTTTAGCCTCAAGGAGTTTTCAAATAGAGCCCAAAAAGCCGGGTTTGATATTTCAAAAATAAAACTTATTTTTCTCACACATAAACATGCAGACCACGCAAGGGGCATCGAAAAGCTTTCAAAGGAGCTAAAAGTTCCTGTTGTAATGAGCCGCGGACTGTTGCTTAGCAAATCCGAAACAAAGAAAATTTACAGACGGGTCAATGTTGAGCCTGGAAAAGAATATAATTGCGAAAAAATCAGTTTTTCGGTGCTTCCGGTTTCCCATGACTGCGAAGGTTCTGTAAATTACAGCTTTAATTTTAATGGTTACATCTTTACTGTCATTACAGATACCGGAAAAATCCTTGAAGGTATGGAAAAACACGCCATAAATGCAGATATTCTCTTTATCGAAGCAAACTATTGCCCGCAAATGCTCGCGGACGGTCCATACCCGCTGTATTTAAAGAAAAGAATAGAGTCGCCGCTCGGACATCTTTCTAATGATGATGTGGTAAAATTTCTCTCCAGGATATATAATTTAATGCAGAAAAAAAATAAAATGACATATTTGTGCCATTTGTCGGACACAAATAATTGCTATGAAAAACTTAAAGAAATTGTTAGAGTTAATATGCCTGATACATTCAAATACAGAATTTGCCGAAAAAGCGAGCTTGTAGAAGGTATAGATTTGTTCGCCATTGAAGCGAAAGTCGCTTGCACGTAATATCGTTTTTTATAAGGAGGATTTATATGGCTAAAAGAGTTTTATGCATTGTTGCCGAAGGTTTCGAAGAAGTAGAGGCAGTAACACCTATTGATATGATAAGGCGAGCAGAAATCGAAGTTGTTGTCGCAGGTCTTGAGGGTATTGATATCGCAGGGTCTCACGGTATAACGCTTCTTGCAGATTGCGAATTCGGCGAGGTAACTGGCGAAGATTTTGATGCAGTTTTTCTTCCCGGCGGCAAGGGCTGCGCAGAAAATCTTGCTGCAAATGACGAGGTAATTGAATACATAAATGATATGACAGCAAAAGGCGGGCTTGTTGCAGCGATATGCGCTTCTCCTGCAGTTGTTTTAGGCAAAACTAAAGCTGTTTCCGGGAAAAAAGTAACTTGCTACCCAAGTTTTGAAAAATTCCTGCCGCCGGATGCAAAATATACAGACGAAAGGGTTGTTGTTGACGGAAATCTTATTACCGGCAAAGCAGCAGGCGTTTCTGCGGAATTTGCTGCTGCAGTAATTACTTATCTTTCAGATAAAGAAAATGCAGACAAAATCTTAAAAGCAATGTTTTTTGAGTAAAGGTATTTCATCTCAATATGCATGAATTTGAAACGCTCTTCCCGATTACGGGCAAAAAAGTATATTTTGTTGGAATTAAAGGCAGCGGAATGTCTGCGCTGGCAGAACTTTTCCAGAAAGCAGGCGCTATTGTAAGCGGCAGCGATACCGAAGAAACTTTTTACACAGACGCGATACTTCAGCAGCTTGGAATAGAGTATAAAGAAGGGTTTAAAGAATCAAATTTGGATGATGATTACCAACTCGTGATTCATTCATCAGCATATAACCGCGGGACAAACCCGGACCTAAAAGAAGCTGTAAAGCGCAATCTGCCAATAATGGAATATACGCAAGCGCTTGGGGCATATTCGCAAAATATTCCCTCGTGCGGAATCGCCGGGGTTCACGGAAAAACAACAACAACTGGAATAACCGGCACTCTGCTTAAAGAGATGGGACTTCCGGTCTCTGTGCTTGCAGGCTCAGCAATTTCCAATTTTGATGGCAAATCAACTTTTGTTAGCGGAGCAGATTTTTTTGTTGCCGAGACCTGCGAATACAAAAGGCATTTTCTCTCGTTTTGTCCTGATATTATTATCGTTACCAGCATAGAACCCGACCATCTTGATTATTTTAAAGATTTTAATGATATATTTTCTGCGTTTCTTTCCTACGCAGAGAAGCTGCCTGACAGCGGAACTTTTTGCATGGCGAGCGCCGATGAGTATGAAGGCCAGGTCACAGGGCTGGGAAGTCCTTCCGCTATACTCATATATTGCAAAGATGACAAGGGCGCGAATCTGCTTGGGGAAACCATTGCAGTAAGGAGACCGGATATAAAACTTGTGCCTTATGGTGCTGAAGCGGATGGGCTGTTCAAGGTAACGGATATAACGCAGATGGATGGGGTAACGAAGTTTAAGCTTGGGGGTATTGCAGGGGAACTTGCAATAAGGATTCCTGGAAAACATAATGTTTTGAACAGCGCGGCGGCAATTGCTGCATCAGTATATATAAATTCTTTGCTCGCGGATTCTTCGGGTGCAGAGTATTCGAAAGCGAGCAACGGAGACCCGATAGAAAATATTCTAAAGAGAGAAGCTGCAAAAATTGCGTCTGGTCTTGAAAAATTTAAAGGCAGTAAGCGGCGCAGCGAGCTCCTGGGAACAATACACGGCATTACATTTATGGATGACTATGCGCATCACCCGACTGCGATTGAGACAACTCTTGCTGGTCTCAGGTCGTTTTTTCCCGGAAAGAGAATTATTGTTGATTTTATGTCGCACACTTACTCGAGAACTGCTGCTCTTATGGAAGAATTCGCGGTTTCATTTGGAAATGCAGATATCGTTGTAATAAACAAGATTTATGCTTCGGCGCGGGAAAAAACAAGCGATTTTGGGGATTTAAATAGAGATTTTTTTAGGAAAATAGCTGATAATCATGATAAAGTATTCTATTATCATGAGCCTGATGACGCAATGGAGTTTCTTAAAAAAGAATTAAAGAAGGGAGACCTTTTTGTAACTATGGGCGCAGGCGATAACTGGAAGCTTGGTGTTAAATTGTATGATTACTTTAAGCAAGGATGGGGCTTATGATAAAATTTATTCTGATAAAATTACATCTTCTTATTCTAATTATCCGGGAAAATTTCCAAAAAACGGACACAGAAGAATGAGAAGCATGACTGGCTATGGTTATAGCGAGTTTCAGAATGAAAAGATGAGTATCGCGCTGGAGATAAAATCATATAACAGCAGATTTTTAGAGCTTTATGTCTATGTGCCGTCGTTTTTGTCCTCGCTCGAACCGCTGCTTCGCGGTTATATAAATGAGCGAATCGAGAGAGGGAAGGTAGAACTTTCTGTAAGAATAAAGGAACTGGAAGAAGATGCCGTCATCAGTATAGATAAAAATATTGCAATGGCAGGATATTCTGCTTTGGCGCAGCTTGCAGAGCTTACAGCAATAGACGAACCTGTAACCATCTCGGATCTTTTAAAGGTCGACGGAGTAATTAAAAAAGTAAGAAATAAGGATACGGATTATTTTTGGGAAGCGATTAAGCCGGTTTTTGAGAAAGCTTACGGGCAATTTGATGCCAGTACAAGAGAAGAGGGGTGCAGGTGCGAGGCTGATATATTGAAGCAGGTGGAAATAATTTCGAGTTCCACAAAAATAATTGAAAATTATGCAGCGGGAATTGAGGAAGATATAAAAAAGAATCTGCGGGAGAGGTTTCAGCAAATGCTTGGGAGTGGGGCAGATGAATCGCGAATTTATGCGGAGACAGCGGTTATGCTCATGAAGTTAAGCATAAATGAAGAGATTGTTAGAATGAAACACCATGTCGAGAGTTTTTTGAAGGAAGCTGGCTCCGGAAATCCGCAGATTGGGAAGAAACTTGACTTTATATGCCAGGAGATAAATCGGGAAATAAATACAATTGGTTCCAAGAATTCTAAAGTGGAAGTAAGCCAGGCTGTGGTTGATACGAAAGATGCTTTGGAAAAAATCAGAGAACAGATAAGGAATGTAGTTTAGTATGAAAATAGCGATTTCGGGAAAAAGCGGGTGCGGAAACACGACACTCAGCAGGCTTGTTGCGGACAAGTTGGGGCTGGAGTTTATTAATTATACTTTTAGAAATATGGCAGAAGAGAAGGGCATAAAATTCGAGGAAATGACTGCTCTTGCGCAAAAAGATGATAACTACGATGTTCTTCTTGATGAAAAGCAAAAAGAGCTTGCCATGAAGGGAAACTGTGTTGTGGGTTCGAGGCTTGCAATCTGGCATATTGATGATGCAGACCTAAAGATATTTTTGACAGCTCCGGCTGAGGTGCGGGGCAAGCGAATACACAAGCGGGAAGGCGGTTCTCTGGAAGAGGTTATTCAAAAGACAGCAGTCAGGGATAAAAAGGATACGGAAAGATTTAAGCGGATTTATAATATTGATAACAGCAATTATTCGCACGCTGATCTTATTATCGATACAATCAGCCATTCTGCTGAAGAGCTTGCTGATATAATTGTTGCGAAGGCGAAATCAATGCTTGATTCCACGGCTTAAATCCGCGCACGCTCATGTTCGCTTCGCTCAAAATCGCGTTCGCGTCTTTCGCCCATGCCCATGCCCATGCCCATGCCCATGCCCATGCCCATGCCCATGCCCATGCTGTACTTCCCCTCTACACTGATTTAACAGTGTTGTGCCACAGAGTTATAAGGAAAAAATTGTAAAAAATAATTTGCTAAAGATATTTACTTTTTTTTTAAAATTTTTTATACTATTGATACCACGCTAAAATGGGTGAAATTTCCACAGGAGCTAATAAATAGATGTTAATACCTCTTGATAAACTTTTAGAGAGAAACAAAAATATATATGAATTAACGTGCGCTTCGATTAAAAGAGCTTCCCAGCTCACGCTTACCGGCGAAAGAGAGACCGGCATCGATGAGAGCAAAGTTGTTCCTATGGCATTAAAGCAGATACTAATAGAAAAAGTTGAGTACAGGCGGGAAGAGTAGTCTTGCTCTTTGGCATGAGTACCCTGTGGCGAATCCGCGAAACGTGCAAAGCACGCGCAAAGCGAGGCTGGTCTGCGCGACTGGCCACTGCTAAGGAGGGGAAGTGCTTTCAGCAAGTATTATCCCTGTTATCGTTGTTTTTGGACCTACCGCAACAGGAAAAACAGACTTTCTGCTTAATCTAAGCAAAGTTTCTGATAGCGGAGTGTATCCGGAAGCTCTAACCACAAATTTATCTTCGTTCCACAAATTTGTTCCGGAAATCATAAACTCAGACTCACTCCAGGTTTACAAATATATGGATATAGGAACTGCAAAGCCAAATGCAGAAACCCTCTCCAAAATAAAGCACCACTTAATTGATTTTCTCAATCCAAATGAAGAATTTAATACAGCCAACTTTGTGCATGAGGCAGACAAGCTGTGCAAGGAAATTTTTTCAAGAGGCAAAGTGCCTGTAATCTCCGGCGGAAATGCTTTTTTTCTTATTAACTTTATTAAGGGGCTCCCTGCAACACCCCAAAGCAATCCGAAAGTAAGAGAGCAAGTGGAAGCTGAACTCAAAAGCAAAGGAATTGAACAGCTCGCGCGCAAACTTGAAGAAATAGACCCTCTCTATTTTTCAAAAATCTGTAAAAACGATACTTATCGAATAATGCGGGCTCTGGAAATATATTACTCTACAGGCAAAAGAGTCTCTCATTATAAAATCCCGGATATCCCAAGAGAGTGTTATGATTTTCTCTTTATAGGTCTAATAAGGGAGAGGGGAGAGTTATACGAGCGAATAAATAAGCGGGTTGACTTAATGTTCGAAAATGGCTTGTATAATGAGTTTCTTAAACTTAGGGAAATGGGGTATGGCGCAAATGATCCCGGGATGAGCGCTATAGGTTATAAGGAATTTTTTGAGCTCGAAAAGAATGATGGGCAGGAGTTGCTTAATCTTGATGACATCAAAGAACTTATTAAAAAAAACACAAGGCATTATGCTAAAAGGCAAATAACGTTTTTTAAAAAAATAGATAATGTTGTATGGGAAAATCCTGATAATTCTCCTGCGATACTTCGCGAAGTGCAGCAGTTTTTAAAAAAACACGGCAAGGAACTGTGAACGGATTACTCGCAAGTTTTTGTTCGCCGCCTCCTTTCTTCATCGGGGTAAACTCTGTGAGAGTCGTGCCGAAATCAGGCGAAGATCGACGCTGACTTAAAGGGGCAAGCCTATTGCTTTTCGCCAAAGACAATAGCAGAGTAAACAAAAAGCTCGGCATCCGGAGCTTTCCAGCTATTTACATCCATCCCTGCTTTAAAGCACACATTTTCCATAAGTTCCTTGACACCCCACTTTTGCTCAACAGCCACTTGCGGGAGAAAAGTAGCAGAGCTAAAACCCATTTTTAAGAGAATGCCATGTTCGCCAATTTTTATTTCATCTATAGAGTTTATCTTTTTTAAAGGAGATAAAACAGATATTTCAATATCAATTTCCTCAAGCTCTTTTTTCGACAGAGGCGGAAACCTGGGGTCATCAAATGCACTTGCAAGAGCCATCTCCCTGATTGTAGCATAAAGCGGCTTTACTCCTATTAGGTTTCCGATGCAGCCCCTAAGCTGCCCAAATTTATGCAGGGTTACAAAAGCGCCGTTTATTGCTTCAAGTGTTTTTGTAGCAGGCGTATATACAGCTTTTCTGTTTTCAAGCTTTGCAGCTATTGTTTCCCTTGCGCTTTCCAGGAGTATCTTTTTTTCTTCTTCTGTAATTACAAATTCCATTTTCTCTCCTAAGCAAACAGTGTGTTGCTAGTATTATAGTAAAAGTATGACTAAAAGAAATCTGCTGTCAAGCGAATAAAATGTATTACGTGCAAAGCACGCGCAAAGCGACCGCCAGGCAGCTTGGCGGAGAAATCAAACTAAGTTGCAGCATATAGAACAGCATCTTACTTGCATTTTCTTTGCGGTTAATTTTTTTCTTTATTAAGAAATTTTTTTAACACATTGTCGCTTAGCGATATCGAAAGGTTTTTTTCCTGCGTAGGGATTACAATCCCTTTTTTGCTGTCCTTTGCTCTCCTCAAATACTTAACCTGAGTATAGTACACTTCACCTTTGCCGGAATTTTTGCCTTTGCTAAAAAAAACAGCAAGATTACCTGCATCTATAAGAGTCTCAAGAGGAATAGATTTCCCCTTAAAAGATTTAATAAAAACATAAGCTCCTGGATAATCTCTTGCGTGGAGCCAGTAATCATTGCCGTTAGTATGTTTTCTAAGCAATTCATCATTTTCAGATGCAGTTCTGCCAACCATAATTCTAAACTTTCCGGAAAAAAACAATAGCCCGGGTAAGGATTCTTTTTCTTTTGGCTCTTTTTTAAACTCGTTTTCTTCGAGCATTTTTCGCAATTCAGAAATATTTTCTGTTGAATTAAGCGAGTCTAAAAGCTCCTCCAGATTATTTATTCTCTGTTCGATATTTTCTTTTTCTTCCAGAAGATTCGCTTCTGTACCTTTTTTCTTTTTATACTTTTTAAAATAATTTTCTGCATTCTGTTCGGCTGAGAGATTTACATCAAGCTCTATCGATACAATAGTATTGTTGTCAAAATAGTTTTCTGCTTTAAATATTTTCTCGCCATGTTTTATAAGATGCTTGCTTCCAAGTAAAAGCTGCCCATATTGCTTATAAATTTCGTAATTGCCCGATTCTTTTGTCTCATCCGCTACTCTGTTTCTGGAAGATTTTAATAGTGATAATTTTTTTATAATTTTTGCACTAATCTTTTCTTTTAAGTTTTTTCTTTCTTCCTCTTCTTCCTGCTGCTGATACAGATTATCGATAAAACTATTAAATGGATGTTGATTTTCGTGTTTTTTTTGGAAATCTCTTATCTGATATTTTTTTCCTGTGCCAGCATTTGCCGGGGGGCAAAGTCCAGCGCAAGTCGGAGAACCTTCGCTCGCAAAGCTTGGCCTGCTGGGAGATATTGGCATTGAGAATTTTTCTCCGGAGACCTCTTTTTTTCCTGGCTTGCGATAAAAAGACTCCAGTATATTCATATCTTTGTCTGTTACAATAATATTAGCATTGCTGCTCCAAAGCCGCACCCACAAAATTGTTAATAAGTTGCTGTTGTTCAAGCTAATCTTAATAATCCGCTCTTTTCCTTGCTGTGAAATTTCTGTAATGCGGCTGTCGATGATCCTGGACTTTAAAAACTGTTCAAAGCGCTGCTGCTTTTTTTGCTTCCCGTAGTTTTTTGAAGTTATATTTAATCGTGTTTTGCCCTGTCTTAGGGAAATAAGCAGATTTATGCAATAATGGCGCTGCGAATGGCAACCGGCGCTTTTGTAAAGTGTCAAAACAAGAGAGGAAAAATCAGGCTGAACAATTTTTTGAATTGCAGCACCTTCGGCATCCAGTTCCGATATAATGAGATCTATTTCTTCTGTGTTAAGTGACATTAAAAACTGTTAATCCTCATCAATTGCATTTATAAAGGCATCAGCGTCTTTTTTGTCTATAAAAACAAAGTAAACCATTTCCGGATACTTATTGATGTCAAGAAATTTTTTTACTGCATAATATGCAACTAGAGCTGCATCTTTCTTTGGGTATCCATACACTCCTGTTGAGATAGCAGGAAAAGCTACGCTTTTTACCCCTTCTTTAGATGCAATTTCAAGGCAGGAGTTATACGCTTTGCCAAGAACTCCCTTTTCTCCTTTTGCGCCGCCGTTCCACACAGGTCCTACTGTATGAATAACTTTTTTTGCCGGAAGAGCTCCGCCTGTTGTTATTACTGCGTTGCCTGCCGGCATTCCTTCTTCTCCTGGGTATTGGGTTTCTCTGATTTTTTTACATTCTGCAAGAATATCAGGTCCGCCTGCTTTGTGAATTGCGCCGTCAACTCCGCCGCCACCCATCAGTTTTGAATTTGCTGCATTAACAACTGCATCAACCTCAAGTTTTGTTATGTCGCCAATTATAACAGCTATTCTGTCGCTATACAAATATTGCACAGTATCCTCCTCACAAGATATTTATCATTCGCTTTGCGCGTATCGCGCCCCGTAACAAGTCCGGGATAATAACATCCGTGTCGCTGCGCCGAGCGCGGCGTCCATGCCGCAGTGCATCCTGCGTCTTCGGCGCATGTTCCGCAGCAGAGCTGCGGGGTATACGGCGTACGCGACCCTTTGTTTCCTCATTCGCTAAGTTCACAAGGGCTGCGCCCATTTGTCCACCGCATCGTTCGGTCATCTGCAAGCTAGGCTTGCCCGCGGCTTTCACTTTTTCGGCGGATGACTGTGTAAGTACGCCGTGACTTTTGCTTTATTTGGAAATAAAACTTTTGATTTCACCTGCCAGATAAAAAGAACCTGCAACAACGATGAGCCCATTTTTGCCTGCTTTTTCCAAAGCAGTCTGAAAAGCATTTTCAGGCTTTTTTTCTATATATATTCTAGCATTAATCCCGGATAATTCAAGTTTTAAATATTCATATACAGCCTCTGGATTGCTTTTTTTAAAGGTTCCTGGGGTGGAAATGATAATTTCAGGGAAAAGATCTGTAAAATTTTTAAGAATATTTTTATAGTCTTTTCCTTCTACAATTCCAAAAATAAGTACAATTTTTCTTTGGTTTTTTATTTCCGAATGAAGCGAGAGTCGCGACGAAGCCGAAGCCGCAGGGGCAAGGGACGTGTTTACACGCTCTTGAGACCCGGAGCCGCAAAGCATCATGATTGTTTCTGCAAGTTTTTCTGCGGAATTTACTGTATGAGATGAGTCAACAATTAGCGCAGGCTTATCTTCTCCTAGAAAAATATATTCGATTCTTCCGGGTATAAAAGCATCTGCAATTCCTTTTTTGCAATTGCTGTAAAACTCTTTTGAATCCACAGGGAAATTAGTGCCAGTCACTAAGCCAGCATATAAACCAGCCAAAGCTTTTTTTACAGCAAGCAAAGCAAGCGATGAATTCTCTGCCTGAAAAGCTCCGATCATTTTTGTTTCGATTCGAAGATTTTCCAGAAGCGCCAAATTCTCATTTGCGAGATCGCTCTTGAGATCAGCTTTAAAAGAAAGAGAAAAGCAGGTTCCCTTTTCGCTTACAGAAACATCTTTTATTTCAACAGCTTCATCAATCGCTGTTAATATGGAATTTTCTTTTTCTGCTTTGTTTTTTAAAACTTCGAGCACCTCTTGTCTTTGCCTTGAAGTAACAACCGGAACATTTTTTTTAATAATCCCTGCTTTTTCAAAAGCAATTTCTTGATGAGTATTGCCAAGAATTTCCGTATGCTCAAGCTCAATAGGCGTTATTACAGAACACAAAGGAGTAATAATATTCGTAGCATCGAGCCGCCCGCCCATGCCGGTTTCTATAACTGCCCAGCTGCATTTTTCATATCTGAAGATAAGAAAAGCAAGCAGTGTAAGAAGCTCAAAGGTTGTTGGTCCGGACTCAAACGGAATAGTTTCTGTTTCAACAAAATCTTTAATGAGATTAATATTCTCAACATAAGCTCTCTCTTCAAAAAAAGTTCCGGACAAACTTACTCTTTCCTTAAAAGAAAGTACGTGCGGCGAAGTATAGAGCCCTGTCTTAAACCCCATTGCCCTAAGCATCGAGGCGGCGAATAACGCTGTACAGCCTTTTCCTTTTGACCCTGCAATGTGGATAAGGTTCAAGCTCTTGTGCGGGTTTCCAAATTTTTCAAAAAGATATTTTACGCGATCGAGCCTGTATTCTCTTTGCGAAAAGGATGTTTTTTTTAGCGACATCTCCAGGTTTGTAAAAGACTGGAGATATAAAAACCCTTCTTCTGCAGATATAAGTTGCATATAATTTTAATCTGCCTTTCTCATTGTTAATGCAGCCGAGTGAGTGCTAAAACCCTCATAATCTGCAAGCGCAACTACATGATCCTTTACAAGTTTTAAACCTGTTTTATCTGCATGAATAATCGAAGATGATTTCATAAAATCTCTTACAGAAACAGGGGAGTATGTTCTTGCCATTCCGCCTGTCGGCAATACTGCATTCGGACCTGTTGTGTAATTTGCAATTGAAAAAGGAGTATCTTGCCCAAGAAGAATTTCACTTGCATTTCTTATAAGCATCAATGTTTTCCCCGGGTCTTTTGTTGCAATTTGCAAATGTTCCGGAGCATAGAGGTTTACAATTTCCGCAGCTTCATTCATATCTTTGGCAAGTATAATTCCGCCGTATTTGGAAAAAACATCGGCAAGATATTTTTTACGCGGCTCAGGGATTTCAGCAACTATTGTCTGTATGTTTTTCTTTACGCTTTCTGCAAGCTTGTCGGAATCTGTAATAAGAAGCGCCGCAGAGTCTGAGCCATGTTCAGCTTCGGTTAGCAAATCCAGCGTTGCCTTGTGCGGATCTGCTTTTTCATCCGCAAGAACAATTGAATCTGACGGTCCTGCGGGAACCCCAACATCAATCTTCCCGTACAAAGCTCTTTTGGCAGCAGTAACGTAGGCGCTGCCGGGACCAACAATCTTGACAACAGGCTTTATTGATTCTGTTCCGAATGCAAGTGCTGCGATTGCTTGCGCGCCTCCCACCCGGTACACCTCTTTTATTTCGCAAACTTTTGCTGCAAACAAACATGCAGGGTCAACAGAACCGTCGCTGTTTGGAGGCGTGGCTGCGCAAACATGATTCACCTTTGCCACAAGCGCAGGAACCGCAAGCATGTAGAGCATTGACGGAAAGCTTCCTCTGCCATGCGGCACATAAAGACCTGCCGAGTCTATGGGAAGAAATCTTTCTCCTGTTGTAATACCAGGAAGGATTTTGAAATTACTCAAATTTACAGGAAGCTGTTTCTTGTGAAATTTAACAACATTTAGTATCGAGAATTCAATTGCTTTTTTAACTTCAGTCGCCAGATTTTTTTCCGCAGCAGCAAATTCTTGTTCAGTAACTTTAATAGGACGTTTTGAGATATCAGCTTTATCAAACTTCTTTGTATATTCAATTAAAGCTCTGTCTTTGTTTTTTTTCACACTTTCGAGAATAGGAATTACAGCCTGCATCGCTTCTTTTATATCGCTGTCCGACCTGGAAATTAGTTTTTCTTTTTGATCGGCTGATAAACTTTTCCATACCCATGAATTAATTTTTATCATTCTTTATCTCCATTTATATTATACATTAGTTTTGTTTTTTGCATGCAGTTTTTCAAGATGCTTTCGCAACAATGTTATTTTTTTATCTTTTTGCCGTGCTGAGTTATACAAAAAATAGTATCTTTCTCTCAAAGGAGCGGTATTTTTTGCGATCATCCTGTTTATATCTTCGCTGCTCAAAATCGCGTAATTATCAAGTATTCTGGTTGTTATTGTTATTTTGAATAAAATAAACATTCCCGCAAAAGAAATTGCACAAAGATACAGGATAAAAGGAAGTGAAGAGAATATTGCAAAAGCCTCTCCTGCCGGTGCTCCGATAAAATTTGTGTAAGCAAAAATGAATACAACGGAAAGTACGACCCAAAGCAGAATAATGAGTGAAAAGAGCATTAACATGGTAAATTTTATGGTTTTTACTCTATTTTTTTCCTTGCGTCTCTTGCTTTCATACATTTCAGAATATGATTATACTTTATAAATGATTTTTTTAAAAGATATTGGCTCTATTTTTTGGCGTCAATATCACAGATTTCTTGAATAATTTTTAGTATTACTATATAGTGAAAAAAACAGCGGTCGTATTCCTGCCACCCGCTTTACCAAAACAAGGAGTTTTTATGTCTAACGAACTTTTATGGGTTATCGTTCTTCTGCTGAATTTTGTCTTTATTCTTTTATTTTACCGTATTCTTGGAAAAATTGGTCTTTTTATCTGGGTGCCTATAGCTGTTATTCTTGCAAATATTGAAGTTATTAAAATAGTAGAAATATTCGGCATTACCACTACACTTGGCAATATTATCTTTGTTACTTCTTTTCTTGCCACAGATATACTTTCGGAGAATTATGGAAAGAGAGAAGCATACAAAGCAGTTCTTGGCGGCTTTATGGTTCTGATAGTGATGAGCGTGCTTATGACCTTTGCGATTCAGTTTAAACCCGCTGCTTCTGATTTTGCGCATGAGCATCTTAAAGTTATCTTTTCGTTTATGCCTCGCATTGTGCTTGCAAGCCTTATTGCTTTTGCTGTTTCCCAGTGTCACGATGTGTGGGCATTCCATTTTTGGAAAAAGAGGTTTCCTGCTGTAAAGCATTTGTGGATACGCAACAATGCAAGTACAATAGTAAGTAACTTAATTGACAGCACGATATTTACGCTGATAGCATTTGCGGGAGTTTTTTCGGGCAGGGTTCTGCTTGAGATTATTTTTACCACTTATGTTATGAAAGTTATAGTTACAGTTTGCGATACCCCATGCATATATATTGCCGAGAGGTGGTACAGGCGAGGCCGTATCCCGGAGATTTAATAATGCTTACAAACTTTTGTTTCATGCAATATCCGGGGCAGGAAGGGGAAAATAAAGGATTGATGTTCTACGGCCTTAATCTTTCTTATTTTTCCTAAGCTCATATTTCTGAAACCCGTGCCCTTTAAAGTCAATATCATATTTGGCAGCGCGGACACAGTACACAATCTCGTCAATCGTGCAGTAGATGCTTATTGATACGAGCAAGACAACAGACCACAGCGGTACATCGCGCATAAATGCCCAGTAAGCAACAGCAATAAAGCAACCAGCTGCAAAAGCCTTCTGAGGGTAAGAGTGCAGCATATTTGCAGTCCCAAAATATTTTTTCGAAACAAGGTTTACGATTAACCTGTTATTTGCACAGAAAATAATTAAGCAAACGTAAAACCATAATTGGAAATTCGTAAGGCTGTCGTGTGCAAATACAGCAAAGACAGTCGCCGCACCAATTACAAGCAGTACAACATCGGCAAGAGAATCCAGAAGTGCGCCAAGATTGCTTTTGGCATTAAGTTTGCGGGCAAGCATACCATCAATAGAATCTGTTAACACTAGAAAGAGGTATCCGATTAACCAAACCCAGGGCACAGCTTTAAAGGAGCCAATATCTTTTACAAAATTGGTTAAAAACAGAAGCGAGAAAGAACCTAGAATGCGAATGATTGTAGCAATGTTTGGCAGGAGTTTTTTAAACCCAATGGCTTTTGCCTGTTCCATAAAAAACTCCTTTATTTCCGAATGAAGCGAGAGTCGCGGGCGCGGGTACATCTGTAATCCCATGTTAATTCTTATGCTGCAATTGCTCTAAACAGCCCTAATGCAAAATAATAAAAAATTATACCGCAAACAGCAAACTTGGCGCCTGTTCCCAGCAAGAATCCCATAAAAGAGCCCAGCGCCGAACGCAATGCCTTACTTGCATCGTTATTCGATATCATTTCTCCGATAAAAGCGCCGAGAAAAGGCCCTGCAATAATCCCTATCGGAGCAAAGAAAAGCCCGGCAATAAGCCCTATTATCGAGCCCCAGACACCCCATTTGCTTCCGCCGAACTTTTTGGTAACCAGCATAGGAAGCAAAAAATCCATAACAGTTACTGCAACAGTAAAAACGCCGAGCCATATCAGGAGACTTGCGCTTAATCCCCCCCAGCGCGTGAAGTGAAACACAATAATTCCGGCATAACTTAAAGGCGGACCAGGGAGACCTGGGATAATACATCCTACTATGCCAGCCAGCACGAATATTCCGGCAACTGTTATTAACACAAAGTCCATTTTTTACCTCCCGTCGCTCCAGCCTGTAGAAGAAAATATTTTCCTAGGGAACCGCTGATTTATTCAATCGAGAATAAATTCGCGAAGCATCCCGAACTTGTTCGGGGCTACCTTCCCTAAGTAAAGCGATGCACTTTGTTACGCTTTTAACGCCTGATTTATATCTTCGATTATATCATCAATATCTTCAATCCCGATCGAAAGCCGTACAAGATCCGGCATAAGCCCTGCATTTTCCTGTTCCTTTTCCGAAAGCTGGGAATGTGTAGTGCTTGCAGGATGAATCGCAAGAGTTTTTATATCCCCAACATTTGCAACATGAGAAATAAGTTTTAGACTGTCTATAAATTTCTTGCCGCCTTTTAGCCCAGTATCAATACCAAAAACAACCATCCCGCCGAACAGGTTTCTGTCAAAATATTTTGATGCAAGAGCCCGGGCAGGATCGTTTTTTAGACCCGGATAACGTACCCATTTTACGCGCGGGTGGCTGCTTAGAAACTCTGCAGTTTTCATTGCATTTTCGCAATGCTTTTCCATTCTAAGCGGAAGCGTAGCAATTCCCTGAATAAAAAGCCACGCGCTGTCCGGGCTTATACATGCCCCAAGATTTCTCAAAGGTATAACCCTCATGCGCGTAATAAAAGCAGGTATGGTATCCGGAAGAGAACTAAACATGAGGTTATTATATGAAGCATCGGGCTTGTTGTATAATTCAAATTTCTTGTCTGTCCAGTCAAATTTTCCGGCATCAACAACAATTCCTCCAAGCCCGTTGTCATGCCCCCCAAGCCATTTTGTAAGAGAATGGATTACAATATCTGCGCCATGTTCAATAGGCCGAAGCAGATACGGTGTTGTAAATGTGCTGTCAACTGCCAGCGGAATATTATTCTTTGCAGCAATTGCCGATATTGCTTTAATATCAGAAACATCAAGTACAGGATTTCCGATTGTCTCTGTAAAATATAGCCTTGTTTTAGATGTTGTAGCTTTGTCAAAGTTTTCCGGATTATCAGGATTAACAAAAACAGTTTTGATTCCCATTTCCGGCAGAATAGAGGAGAACATTATATAAGTTCCGCCGTAGAGCTTGCTCGAAGATACAATTTCATCTCCTGCTTTGCAAATATTTATTATAGCATAAAAAATTGCAGAAGTTCCCGAAGATAGGGCAAGCGCGCCTTTTCCGCCTTCAAGCGCTGCAACCCTTTCTTCAAGCACTGCCTGTGTAGGATTCATTATTCTTGAATATATGTTACCAGGCTTTTTAAGACTAAAAAGATCTGCTGCAAAATCTGTGTTGTCAAAAATAAATGCAGATGTTCTGTAAATTGGTACGTTATCCGAAGTGTTTTTTGCTGGTTTGTATCCCGAATGTACTGCTTTTGTTGAAAATTTCATTTTTTACCTCTTATTTATTACGGAATCGATGATTAAATTTGACTCTAATCATCGATTCCATATGTTTTTCTCGTTTTACTACGAAAAACGATATTAATGTAATGCTGGTTTATTTTCGATTGAATAAACCAGCGGGTTCGTAAATATTCCTGTTGAAAGATATCTTTCTCCGCTGTCGCAAAGTATAGTTACTATAACAAGTCCTTTGTTTTTCTCAGCTTCAGATATAACTTTGGCTGCAAAAACATTTGCTCCCGATGAGATGCCCGAAAAAATCCCTTCTGTTTGCAGCAGGCTGCGGGACATTTCGATCGCATCTTCGCTTTTTACTCTTATTACCTTATCGATAACAGATATGTCCAGGATTTCGGGAATAAATCCTGCTCCAATTCCCTGAATAGCGTGCGCGCCCGGCGCTTCGCCTGTTATTACAGACGACTCCAGCGGCTCTGCGGCTGCTATTTTTACAGCGCTGTTTCGCTCTTTTAAATATTTGCCGCAACCCGAAACAGTGCCGCCTGTTCCAACGCCTGCCACAAACCAGTCAATTTTTCCGGCACTGTCTTCCCATATCTCAGGTCCGGTGGTCTCATAATGAGCTAAAGCGTTTGCTGCATTTGAAAACTGCATTGGCATAAAATAATCTTTGCCCGAATCTGCTATCTCTTGCGCTTTTTTTATAGCTCCGGACATTCCTTCTGCTGATGGAGTAAGCACAACTTCTGCGCTCATTGCAGCAAGCAGATTCCGCCTTTCAATGCTCATTGATTCCGGCATTACCAGAATAAGTTTATATCCTTTTACAGCACACACAAGCGCAAGTCCTATGCCTGTATTGCCGCTTGTTGGTTCAACAATTAAACTGTTGGGTTTAAGTTTCCCTTGCTTTTCTGCACTGCTTATCATAAAAAGCGCGGCTCTGTCCTTAACACTTGAAGCAGGATTCATGAATTCTGCTTTTGCAAGAACAGTGTTTCCTGTTTCTTCGGATATTTTTCTTAATTTAATTAACGGGGTTTTTCCAATAATGCCTAAAATAGACTCCGCAAACACCATAACTCCTCCCGCTAGGCATCATCAGCATAAACGTATAATACTATTCTGCAAAAAAACTGATGCTAGATAATTTTTCATCAAAAAAAGCAAAAAATTCAATAGTTTTAGTAAAATATTGATTAAAAAAATTGAAATCTTTATAAAAATATGAAATAATATAAATATGATGGATACAAGAATATTAGAAATAAAAACATTAGAAAATAAGATCAAAAATATCTCTTCGGGCGTTGATTTTCATTGCGTATCACTTGGCAATTTTATTGTCATGAGCGAATCATCAGATCATTCTGTTATTATAGAGAAAGATAATTTACTTTCGGATCTTAAAAATGTAAAAGAAATTTTTTATAATTTTGATGAAGCTACGAGAAAAAAAGAAATAGTAAATAACAATAAAAAAAGAATATCTGATATAGATCAAAAAATAAAAGAAACACTGAAAAAAATAAATGAGCTGGAAAAAGAGAACGGCAAGCATTATATCGGAATTGCCGAAACGCTTTATGAGCTCTATAAGATTGATAAACAGAAAATGGCGGAGTTCGTACCTTACTTTACTGAACTGGAAGCGCTGGATAATAAAAATAAAGAAATAAGCGATAAAATAAAAGAAATAGAAAGCGATCCAAAACCTTCTTTTTTTGCCAGACTTAAAGATACCGGGGAAAAGACAATTCTAAACGCAAAGAAAAAATATAATTATTCTCTTATGCTCTCTTATTTCAAGACAGCAGGGGAAAAAATGTGTACTGACAGGATATATGATGATGTCAGATACAGCGATCTGGAAGCGCTGTTTGCTTCGTATAAAACTAACTATAGAATAGGCGAAGAGCTTTCATCAGATATTGAAACATTTAATAGTGAAAAAAATACTTTAAAAATAGAAAATGAAAATATAATGAAGGAATTTAATTTCGACCCTAATTCCTTTATAAAAGAAATTAAAATAAAAAAAGATGCTGCGGTAAAAGATTTTGGCAAAAAAATATTTGATATAATTGATGAATCGGCAGAAGATAAAGAACTGGCTGCATATTTAAAAGAAGCAGGGCAGGAAATTAAGCGATTAGTTGATGAAATAAAAGTATTAAATGCAGAAAAAGATGAGCTTGACAAAAAGATAGAGAAAATCCGGCTGACAATAGAAATTGATGATACGGAAAAGGCTATAACGAATTACAAAACAGCTATAGAGAGAAAGAATCAGAAAATCGCTGACTTAAATAAAGAGATCGAAGAATATATCAATATGATTAAAAATGCTGAGATTCAGCTTGAAGAACTTCGAAATAAACTTGGACAATACTAGTGAAATATGTCGGAGCGCATGTAAGCGCTTCAGGCGGCGTATATAACGCGCCTATAGCTGCAGCAGAGATTCAGGCAAAAGCTTTTGCGTTTTTTACAAAGAATCAGCGGCAATGGAATGCCAGGGATTTTTCAACACAGGAAATAGAGCTTTTTAAAAAAAATGCTGCAGAACTTGGCTTTAAAAACGAACATATTCTTCCGCATGACAGCTATCTTATAAATCTTGGCAACCCCGATAATTCTAAAAGAGAAAAAGCGCTTATTGCATTTATAGATGAAATAAAGCGGGCTGATTTGCTTGGGCTTAAGTATCTGAATTTCCATCCGGGAAATCATCTGGATCAAATAACAGAAGAAGAGTGTCTCGATCTTATTGCAGAGTCAATCAATGCTGCTGTTGTTGAAACAGGAGCGTATAACGTTAAGTTGCTGATTGAAAATACGGCAGGGCAGGGAAGCTGTGTCGGCTATAAGTTTGAGCATATAAAAAGAATAATTGATAATGTTAAGGACAAAAAGAGAATTGGCGTTTGTATGGATACGTGCCACATTTTTTCTGCCGGGTATGATATTTCTACGGCTGATAAATTCGACGAAGTAGTTGCCGAGTTTGATAAAATAATTGGTTTAAAATATCTTTGCGCGGCTCATCTTAATGATTCGAAAAAAGAGAAAGGGTCGAATGTTGACAGACATGCGTCTCTGGGCGAAGGGACTCTTGGTCTTGAGCCTTTTCGTTATATTATGAATAATAAGGCGTTTGATAATATTCCTCTTATTCTTGAAACGCCGGATCCTTCATTATGGGAGAAGGAAATAAAACTTCTCTACTCGTTTCAAAAATAAAAGGCTGTATAACGGAGGTTAAGTTTATGGCTAAATGGGATTGCATAATTGTCGGAACAGGACCTGCAGGACTTGGCGCTGCATTTACTCTTATAAATTCAAAACCAGATTCAAAAATATTAATTATCGACAAAGAGAAATATTCAACAGGCGGGCTTCGTAATGATTGTAAAATGAATTTTACTTTTCCTATCGGGTTCCCAACCGAAAATTGGAACAAGGAATCAGCAGACCATTATCTGACGAAAGTAGGTGAAATTCTAAGACCGCCGATAATGGATAAGTTTAGGCTCGATGTGTACAGCAAAAGGGCTGAAAAAATTAATGTATCGCTTCTGAATGTAAAACAGTCCCACCTTGGAACCGATGGCGGGTTAAAGCTAATAAAAGAGCTTGTTGCTGCTCTAGAGAAAAAAGGAGTGGAGTTTTCTCTAGGAGAAGAAGTTTTGGATGTAAAGTGCAGCAAAAATACTTTGATTACAGATAAACAGGAGATCGAATATAAAAAACTTATAATTGCTCCTGGCAGGCAAGGCTTTAAATTCCTGCAGGATATTATGAACAGGCTTAATATTCCGTATCACGATAATATTATTGATATTGGCATAAGAGTTGAATTGCACGAAGCATTATATCCTATTGTAAAAGACTACTATGACCCCAAATTTATTTTCCCGGAAAATGTTCGGACATTTTGCACCAACAGCAGGGCAGCTTATGTTGTTCAGGAAAAATATCTTTCGGAGTCAGGGATTGAATATTTTTCGGTAAATGGCCATGCATGGTCAAATCCGGCGAAGATAAATTATCTTGTTAATTTTGCTATTTTAAAAACAGTTGCATTAACGCAGCCTATTGCAAGCGGCCAGAAATTTGCAGAGATCCTTGGGATTCAGGCGAATTTTTGCGGCGGCGGGCGGCCTATAATGCAAAGAGTCGGCGATTTTAAGATGGAGAAGCGGTCAACGACAAAAACTTTTAATGACGATCTCTACGATTTTAAGCCTACTTTAAAAACTTGTACTCCGGGAGATATTTCTCTTGTTGTGCCGTACAAGATAATGAAGTCTCTTTGGACAGCGGTAAAACAGATTGATACAATCATTCCCGGAATCCTTCACCCAAGTACGATTATGTATTATCCGGAAATAAAAATGTACGGCAATAAGCCGGAATTTATAGATGAGAATTTTCAGGCAAAGAAAGATATTTACCTTATTGGCGATGGAGCAGGGACGAGCAGGGGGATTACAGGCGCCTGGGCAAGCGGCATACGGGCAGCCGAAGGGATTTTGAAGGCGTAATTATTTTAGATAAGATGAAATTCAGTATGCCCAGAATCTTTTTCCTGCAATAAAACTTATCGTAGATGAAAAGCAGCAAACAGGTCTTGCAGCATATCTGACAAAATGGACTTGTCGTATTGCCTCACGTAAAAATAGAGCCGTAGGGAGTAATGCCTCATGTTAAGAATTTGAACCATGAGCAGCAAGGGAACCGAAGAGCAACGGTTTCATTCTCCTGCTCGGAACGAGCATAGGAACAGGTTGCGCTAAAAGCATCAAGCCTGTCAATAGCTCTTTCTTCTTTACTGTAAAGCATTCTTTCCTCCAAATAATTTAGTTTGAAGGAAAGTTTACTATAGTACTTCTCTAGCGAAAGATGTGCTTGTTTTGACGCTCCCCCGAAGGCGAGGGAGCAAAAACATAGCATCAGTCGGGAAAACAACAAAAAAGGTGTTCAGAAACCGAAATTCCCGAACACCTCAAAGGTAACGAAGTTACCGTTTATTTTTTACATCTCTTAAGAAGCATTTCCCATTTTGTGTCAACATCTTTTTGGAGTTTTTCAATCATCCACTCATTACCAGGTTTAAATATGTGAGAAAAACGCCCCTGCGGTTTCAGGTAATCTTCTACCGGAAGTTTGGTTTTTGGTTCATAATTAAGAATCCATTCGCCTTCAATTACTTCGTAAAGCGGCCATGTACAAGTATCAATAGCAAGCTTACAGATTGCCATCATATCTTCGTTTGGATACATCCATCCTCTCGGACAAGGCGCCAAAATATTAAGAAATGCAGGTCCAGGCGTATAATGCGCTTTGTAGGACTTCTCGTGCATATCCCTAAAATTGGTCATGAAAGTAGTCTGTGCAATATAAGGAATGTTGTGAGCAATCATAATTTCAGTCATGTCTTTTTTTCTCTGCTGCTTACCCGGAATTACAGAGCCTACAGGCGCAGTAGTTGTATGAGCAAATTCAGTAGTACCGGATGACCTCTGCATACCAGTGTTCATGTACGCTTCATTGTCGTAGCACACGTACACCATATCGTGCCCGCGTTCCATTGCTCCGGAAAGAGACTGGAAACCAATATCATAAGTACCGCCATCACCGCCGATAGCAATAAACTTGTATGTGTCTTTAAACCCATCTCTTCTCTTTTTTGCCTGATAAGCAGCTTCCGCACCGCTGATAGTCGCTGCAACATTTTCAAAAGCGCAGTGAATATAGCTATCCTGCCATGCAGTATATGGGTACAAAAAGCTGGAAACCTGCAGACAGCTTGTGGCAACGCCGCAAACAGCTTTGTCTTCAACATTAAGGGCGCGCAAAACTCCGCGAATTGCTGTACCAGCGCCGCAACCGGCACACAGCCTATGCCCACCGGAAAGGCGTTCCGGCTTCGATACTTCTTCTTTTAGATTATAAGCCATATCTTTTCCTCTCCTTTATTCTCTGAGACCAAGGTAGCGGTATAGTTCACCACCTGATCCTGCCATAGTTTTTTTCAATTCTTCGTACACGTGAGCAATGTTATCCATCTGCACATCGCGACCGCCAAGACCGTAGATAAAGTTAATTATTTTAGGTCTATTTTCTCCCAAATCATAGCAAGCATGGCGTACATCAGTATACACAGGACCACCACAATTTGAAAAACTGTCTGCCTTATCCATAACCGCAACAGCTTTAACTTTGCTTAGAGCCGCAGCTATTTCTTCCATTGGGAATGGGCGATAAACACGTATCTTAATAAGCCCTACTTTTTCTCCCTTTGCTCGAAGTTGGTCAACTACTGCTTTAGCAGTTCCTGCAGAAGAGTTAAGAATGATGATAGCTCTTTCAGCATCTTCCATCTTATATTCTTCAAACCAGCTGTATTTGCGGCCTGTAAGCTCGCCAAACTCTTTAAAAATGCCCGGAATAACCTTTTTTGCATTTTTCACAGCTTGTACCTGTTGGTATTTGTGTTCCATGTAGTAAAAAGGAATATCATAAGGACCCATAGATACAGGGTGTTTTGGATTGATCAAGCTTACTTCATTGGAGTAATTACCAATAAACTTCTTAACCTTGTCGTCTTCGATAAGATCAATGTTTTCAAGCCCATGAGAAGTAATAAAACCATCCTGACAACTCATAACAGGCAAAAGTACATCTTTGTGCTCACCAATACGCATACCTATAAAATAGTTATCATAAGCTTCCTGGTTATTCTCTGCATAGAGCTGAATCCAGCCAGTATCCCTTGCTCCCATAGAATCACTGTGGTCACAGTTGATGTTAAGAGGAGCGCTGAATGCGCGGTTAATAACCGGCATCATGATTGGAAGGCGCATACCTGATGCAACATACAGAAGCTCCCACATTAGTGCAAGACCACATGCAGATGTTGCAGTAAGCGTACGAGCGCCGCTGCACGCTGCGCCTATACAAGCGCTCATTGCGCTGTGCTCGGATTCTGCAAGTACGAACTCAGAAGTCACCTCTCCGTTTGCCAGATACGATGAAAAAATCATAGGAACATCGGTAGAAGGCGTAATAGGAAACGCTGCAAAAACATCAGGGTTAACCTGCTTTACAGCATAAGCTACAGCCTCATTGCCTGTAAGTCTATCTTTAACTGCCATTATTTGTCCTCCTTTGCAATAGTCATAGCTTTAAGGGGGCAAACTTTAATACATACGCCGCAGCCCTTACAATGCATAAAATCAAAATCCTGTCTTTTACCGCCTTTAACGGGGATGGAGCTGTCCGGGCAAGTAGGTACACATAACATACAATGAGTACATTTGTCCGCTATCCACGCAGGGATATTGATTCTCCAGTCACCTGTATTAACTTGCGCTGCAGTACCGCCCTCACAGATGGCACCAGCCGGATCAAGTTCTCTCCAGGTATTTTTTGCAAGCTCACCAGAAGCATTAATTGTTAACATCCCTTTACCTCCTGCATAGAGCGCTTGAGCGCCTTCATATTTCCGTCAATAACAGAAGCCTTGCTCGCAAACTGAGTTTTGAATGAAGCTTCCATTTTTGAAATGAAATCAGCCTCAGGTATTACACCGCTTACTTTAACAACAGCACCAAGCATAGGAATGTTTGGGAAGTTTTTGCCCAATTCTTCTTCTGATATTTTGCCCGCGTCTATCGTGCAAACTTTACCTTTGTAGCCTTTAAGCTTGTCTCTAAGCTGCGCAGGATCTTTATTTGAATTGATAATGATGCCTCCGCTTTCCTTCAGACCATTTGTTACATCCAGTGATGATAGAAGTGTCTCGTCAACAACAACTACATAATCCGGATCATAAATATTGGAGTGGACTGAACAGCGTTCATCGCTAATACGATTATACGCAGATATTGGCGCTCCCATCCTCTCCGGGCCATATTCAGGGAATCCCTGAACATACTTTCCTGTATTAAACGCTGCATCTGCCAAGAGCAGTGAGGCTGTTTTTGCGCCTTGACCGCCTCGTCCGTGCCAGCGTATTTCTACCATTTTTGACATTAGAATAACCACCTTATAATAAGAGTTGTTCAAGCGAGATAAGACTGGGTAGCTAACAAATAGAACCGATCCTTAACTTTCGCTTATTTTAGTATAAAATTTCATGCAGTAATTTGTCAATTAAGAAAGTAAGTAATTTTTTGTTTTTTTTACGTTTTTTTTTTTAAATTTTGCCGAAATTTCAATTTTCACAACTTTATCAATGAAACTTTCATTTTTATTTATTAAAAACGTTTTTCTTTAACGAAAGCAGATAATCTGTAAGGGATAAAAGCGCTGCAACTGCTGAAAGTACAAAGAAAATCTGTGCAATAAATAAAATTTGTTCGGAATATGCCAAAAAATAACCTGTTTTTATTACAGAAACATAAATTAGTCCAAAAATTCCGGCAAAAGCATAGGCCCATGCCTTTAACTTCCCCCCCAATCTTGCACCCATTGCAAACCCTTTCCGCATTGCAAGTATTCTCATAAAGAGGATGATGAATTCCCTGTACATTAATATGGCAAAAACAAAGACATGCATTATTCCCATTACAGTAAAACACAAAAAATATGTCATTCTGCTCACCACATCGCCGAAAGGATCAAATATTTTGCCAAAATCACTTACACTATTTGTTGCGCGGGCAGCCATTCCGTCAAAAAGATCAGAAAGTTCCATATATATAAAGAGCAGCCAAAGAATTATTACATAAACAAGAGCATTTATTCCAATATATTCAGGGAGAAAAAAGAAAAGCAGAAAAACAGGCGAAAGTACTATTCTGCTAGCCGTAAAGATATTTGCCAAACTCATTCAATAATTTTAGTAATTAAAGATCGATATTGTCAAGCAAACATTTTCCACACTGTCGGCGTTCAGTAGAAATGATACCTGTTTGCGTTCAGTTAAAATGATACCCTGCGTTCAGTAGAAATGATACCTTTGGGTAGCAAGGGGATTATTCTTC
>WQTU01000117.1 GCA_009786125.1 Spirochaetota bacterium | reverse complement strand
ATAAAGGATATTACGTGCAAAGCACGCGCAAAGCGACCGCAGGGCAAGGTATTTCGTAATTCCTTGCCTTGTAAGGAGATAGCATAATTCATGCGTTTGTCATAACTTATTAACTGCGTGGGTTGTTGCTTACGCAAACATTATTTATGATGGCATCTTGCGGTCTGTAGAAATTGCCAAATCTCCGGAATTTGATTTTTCTATTTGACCATTTATTCTGATTATTCCCCGGTGTTCTTGCTTGTTGGCGGATAAATCTCTGGGCGATCATAAATCTGATGGTGTTTGCGTACTCTTAATTTGCTCAAAAAAGGAATACGGCGAACATCGACAAGATTTTCCCTAACGTGCCGGTAGCCCCATTTTCTCAAAGGCACTGTTGTTACAATGTCCGCTCTATTTATCCAATTCGTTAATTCCATTGAATCATTCAAAATGCGCTGGGCATTATCTCCCCATGCTAACTTTGGAGAGCCGAATATGATGCACTTACGTTTTTCTTTTGTTAGAAAAAACCAGTTTTGTGCTGCTAATTGTGCAAGAGCAGCCCCGTGACTAAAGCCGCAAAATATAATTTCAAAGCCAGGAAGCCTTTCTGCTAATGCTCTAGTTTCTTCCATTACTGTATCGTTACCGCTTCGCCATACCCTCGCAAAACCTTTATGCACAAACCACCCGCACCCTCTATACGGTTCTATGCGGGTCGGCAAGGCAAGTAAATTATGCAGCCAATCAGTTAATCCGTTACTTCCCTGAAAACAGACATAAATTATTTTATCTTCCCTGTCGATAAAGTGTTTGTAACTCAAGTCAAACCCTATGTGCTTATAGTTATCGCGCCTATGTATGCGCTGAAATAATTTACTTGGATGCATCATTTTAGTTTCTCCCCTAACCCATAATACCAAATTGTTTTACTTACCTGGATAAGCATCATGTCATTTTATTGTTGGTTTTTTTCCATAATTAAAACATAACCCATGTTCTGATATAGGTTTATTATTGTCAACATAATTCCACGACAACCGCATGAATTATGCTATCTCCTTAGCATCTTATACGACTTTTTATAGACTTAGTAAATATTACAATTTTTTTTGCTTGTCAGATTAATTATTTTGATTTATTATTTAGCCATGAAAAAAGCTTTGCTGTTTTTAATTATATTACTTTCTTTTATTCTGTTTTCTTGCGACTGGACTACTTATGCCAATATTAAAGTGCGAAATGATTCTCCTGATAGAGCTATTACTTTTAAGCTAATTGGAAGCCAAGTTGGAGAACAGACAATAGCTCCGGACACTACAATATTTGTCAAATCTTTGACTCATCGGGTTGAGTCCCATAACCATGAAACAAGAGTATATTATGTCCTGCGCAACGGAAATGAAGTAATATTTGATAACAGAAACCCAGTAAACCTTGAAGTTGCAAGCTCTTTTGGCGAAGATGTGCATCTTACTGCTAATGGCTTTATGGGAACAGAGCCGCTGTTAATTCTGGCAAATGATACAGAAACTGGAACAATATATACAACAAGACCTGTTTTTAGAGTAATAAGTAATTATCCGGCACTCCGAGCAGAGTGGGAATTTAATGCCGGAACAAATACAGTTTATGTAACAGTTAGGTAATTATTCAATCAAATATTATTATTTTACCTTATTGCTGCATTTAGAATTTTTGGATTATCAATAGCATATTTCAATACGTCTGCCATAACTCCAGTGTAACCTTCGCCCATTGTTTTGTAGCTTTCCAAAACATCAGGGGCAACACGGATAGTTACCGACTGCTTTTTCTTACGCCGATTAAGTTCTGCTCGTTGCATGGCAAATTCTTTTAAAGCCTCTGGTGTGGAAGGAGGGCAGTCTTCTGTGTAGCGAATTGGTTTTTTTGCTGCTTCCCTAATTTCTTTTATTACCTCTTTAGGTATCTTTTGCCCAACCTTTACCGTCGATTTTATAATGCCCATTATAACTCCTCCTCTCATGCTTTTCAGCTATTCTAGCTGATATAATGCGCTTATTTTCCCCTCGCTCTGTGTAAACAACAAAGAGAACCTTATCAACCATCCCCAAAGTTTGCCAGCGTTCCTCTCCTGCGGTATTGCCCTTGCTTCTGTCAAACCGTTCAAGCCTCTCTGGATCCGTGAATATATACTGGGCAGCTTCAAAACTCAAATTATGTTCTTGCTTATTTAGAACATTTTTTTCTTCATCCCACTCAACCCCGATCAGCTTCATAGTTTTAGTGTATTACACTATGCAACACCTGTCAAGCGATTTTTTTTCTGGAAATTACCTGTCAACAAGCAGCTTTAATATCACCACTTATTAATTCCAAGTGGTGATATTTATTTTATTCCACATCACCTAATGCGTAAATATGGCAATGTCCGCGTAGTATCTAGAAATCACTGATTTATTCAATCAAGAATTGCGAAGTATCCTATTCAGGACGTACCAGCCGAAAACCGCTGCCGTTCCACCACCGCCTCGACGGATTACTGCTGCCCCGACCCGCTGAACGCAAATTCTCCGCGCCGATAGACCAACTGCCCCCGCGCAGCACGCGGTGAACGCCTGAGGCAGGACCTATAGGATTCGTCTTAGGCGCGTTAGTATAAACGCCAAACCAGTCCCATACCCACTCCCATACATTACCATGCATGTCATATAAGCCCCACGCATTAGGAGCATAACTACCTACAGCAGTTGTCCTGCCTAGACTTGTGCCGCCGCTTACCCAAAAATTTGCCTGAGATTGGGTTATAGTATCCCCAGTATTAAACAAAGTTGTTGTCCCTGCACGGCAAGCAAATTCCCATTGTGCCTCGGTAGGCAACCGATAACCGGTAGAACCAGCTACTACCCGCACATTATTCCAGCGTGCATCAGAAACAATAGGCACAGGTCCCCAGAGATCCGGATTTGTACTCCATATACCAGCCGTAGGTGTTTCCATTTCATAAGCAGGCGTACGATTAAGGGTCAATATACTAAGCCTGTTAGCAAATACAAGAACATCATAC
Source organism: Spirochaetota bacterium (assembly GCA_009786125.1). Classification (GTDB taxonomy): domain Bacteria; phylum Spirochaetota; class Spirochaetia; order CADAEX01; family CADAEX01; genus WQTU01. The sequence goes on along the minus strand of WQTU01000117.1, from coordinate 24,046 downwards.
CAGCTTACAGAGTCAACAGGAAAATTAAATGTGTTAATTCCGGATACCGCTGCTGAACCGCCGCCGCCAGGGCGAAACCAACTGGGATTTGTTCCCATTACAGCTACCCATTGAGCTTGCGTTATCTGATATTTACCCATGTTAAAACTACTTACTGTTACCGTATGAGGAGGCTGCGCTCCCCAGCTTAAAGTATTAGCATCCCCCATAGTAAAGGTGCCGCCAGTTATCAATACCATACCAATTACAGGCGGTGTAAATGCATCCCAATATGGCAGCGGAGCAGTATCTGTAGCAATTGCAGCGCTTACAAGCGATTGCGTACCCGCAGCATGAGTAGTATTCGCTTTGGAGCGCGCATAAAAAAAGTAAGTTGTAGTTGGATTAAGCCATGTAAAAGTTCCGCTGTCCTGCCATGCAGAAAGCCCTGTTCCATCACTTTCAAGGCTCCGGGCAAACTCAATAGTCTGCAAGCCTGGATTACCGGCAGTAAAATTGCTTGTAACTGTTATGCTGTTATGGGTTGGCGTACCGCTTACAACAGGCTCACTTACTGCTGCTCCGGCAGCTAAGACCGGGCTGTAGACCACGCTGCCATCGCTGCCAGAATCAAGGTTACATGAAGTAATAAATGCGCTTAGCAGAAGCGCCATAACTGCTTTCCAAAAAAGGAAAAGTTTCGGACTGCCACAGTACATTGACATACGCTTCCGCCTATTTTGCCATTCCAGAGACTTGAATCTGAACAAGTAACTTTGCGGCAGTCTCTTTTCCGAGCAATCGTGTTGTGCTTCCGTTGAAATAGGCTGTATGCTCTGCTGTTGTCATGTCTTTTGTTTCATCATGGAGCATGAGTCTGATAGCATGAATTTCTCTAAGTGCCATTGATTCATTGATAATGTCTGGGTCGTTCATATAGTCATCAAGTGTTTTCTTCATGGTCTATAACCTCCGCAGGAGTATGAATAAATACCCGCCTGTATCATTCCCTTTTACTACAACTTACTTTATGGGAATGCTATTGTCAAGAGATAATAATATCTGATATAGACTTATAATGCAGAACAATCTATGTAACAATTAGGCAGCATCCGCACAATTCAAAAACTATTCAATCAATACATGAATAATATGATTCTCAGCATCATGAGTAAAACGAGTTGGTCGCAGAAAATTATTTACTGTTGCGGTAAAAACAGGTCTATTGGTGTAAACATAACCGAGCTTTTCATTATCTTCATAAGGATCAACAAGTATTGTCTCAGGAGCCGTAAACCTATTTGCAGTTAACTCTACAGGTAGCCCAAGAATGCTTGTAACTCTAAGCTCGTAACGCTCCCTATCATAAAACACAATACTACTGTGTCTGCCAGAGATTCTATGATGAACCCTGTGATAGGGTAATAATATTCAACACCCAATACACCAAGCCCATTAAGGCTAACATCTACTATCTCACCTGCCGGTAGTGTTTGTCTTCCTGTATTGCTATTTTTTAGCTTAAAAGTGACAGGATGAGTATCGGAATTATTGCGTACTTTTATATCTGGAATATACGAGCAAGATAATAAAGTGAAAGTTAATATTATAAATAAAAATGGTAATAGTTTTTTTCATGTTAAAATTATAACAAGATAATATTTTTTTGATAAGTTTTTTTATTTTCCGTGACTATTTGTTTTATATATAATACAATATAGTTGTGTACAATATTCAATTGACAGATGATTTTAGCAATTGGCTTAATAATCTTAAGGATATTACTGTAAAGGGATTTATTACCAAAAGGATTACTATAATGGCTAATGGTTCCCTTGGCGAAATACGATCCTTGGGTGAAGGTCTCTTTGAAGCCAAAATACGCCGAGGAGCTGGTTTTAGACTGTATTTTATTAATAAAGGAAAAAAGATTATTGTTCTTCTTTGTGGCGGGGACAAGTCAACACAAAGGCAAGATATTAGTAAAGCCAAAAAATTGGCAAAGGAGATTTTAAATGCTTAAGACAAAGAAATTTGACGCTATTGATTATCTTAAAACTGAAGAAGAAATTGCGGCATATTTGAATGCTTTTATTGAAGAGGGCGACTATAAATTTCTTCCTGTTGCCCTTGCTGATATTGCACGCGCTCGCAAAGCCATGACCACTGCTGCAAAAGCTGCCGGAGTTACTCGTTCTAGCTTGTACCAATCTCTTTCAGAAGAAGGGCGACCTGCCTTTGATACTGTTGCAAAAGTCGCCCAATCGCTAGGCTATAAGCTTACTTTAGTTCCCATGACATGAAATAAGTTGTTTTTTTGCTTGTCAGATTAATTATTTAACCATGAAAAAAGCTTTGCTGTTATTATTTATTACAATTTCTTTTTTCCTGTTTTCATGCAACTGGACTACTTATGCCAATATTAAAGTGCGAAATGATTCTCCTGATAGAGCTATTGCTTTTAAACTAATTGGAAGCCAAGTTGGCGAACAGACAATAGCGGGCGAGGGCACTACAATATTTGTCAAATCTTTGACTCATCGGGTTGAGCGCCATAACTATGAAACAAGAGTATATTATACCCTGCGCAACGGAAATGAAGTAATATTTAATAACAGAAACTCAGTAAACCTTGAAGTTGCCAGATCTTTTGGCGAAGATGTGCATCTTACTGCTAATGGCTTTATGGGAATAGAGCCGCTGATAATTCTGGCAAATGATACAGAAACTGGAACAATATATACAACAAGACCTGTTTTTACTGTAGTAAGTAATTATCCGGCAGTACAAGCCGAATGGACTTATAATGCCGGTACAAATACAGTTTATGTAACAATTAGGTAATAAATTAAACAACATCCCCTAAAGTGAAAATACGGCAGTGTCCGCCGGGTGAGCCATCGGGTTGTAACTCGCCTGCAATACCGCCATTTCCACCGGTGCCGCCAGTTACATTCCAGCCGATAGAATGTTCGCCACCGCCACAAGAGCTGCTACCTCCTCCACCACCGCCGCCGCCGCCATTAGTTCCGCGACCAAGACCACCTCTACCACCACCGTTGTTACCTAACAAACCGCCTACGCCGCCGACACCAGGGCCTCTGCTGCAATTACGACCATTACCGCCGTTACCTGCTGGAACTATACCTGTAGCAATATCGTCAAAACGAGATTCCTCGCCGCTGCCACTGCCGCCTCCGCCAGCACCACCGCCTCTGTTACTCCCTTGAACAGTACCATTACCGCCGTTTCCACCGTTGCTACCATTTCCGCCGACTTTTGCAAGATGCTGTTTGCCATTGCTAAAAACTATTTTTCTTGCTGTTCTTCGAGTTACAGGTACACCACCGGCAGCCCCAAGGTGAATATTAGTACCAGTGCCAGCAGCAGTAGCTCCATTCCCACCGCCAGCACCGCTTGCTAAATCAACCAGATACCAGCCTTTCTTTAAGTTAACTTCATAAGTGCCTTTTCGCTCTCTAGAAAAAAATGGCTCAGAATCGTTAACAAAATCTTCTATGTTATCCAGCTCCCCCAAAGATACCCAGTTAAGCGTTCGCCTGCCGTCTGCAAGGTAGCAGCCCTGCTTTGCGCTATCCCATTTTCCTGGGCGTGTTACCAAAGTTGCGCTTGCCCTGCCATCTGTAACAGGCGTAATTGCTACCCAGTAAGCAGTATTTGCTTGCGGCTTTTGCAATGTTACATTTTCTGTAATCCTGTATAACACTCCATTAACTTCGACAATTCCGCCTATTGGAATTGTTATTACACCTTCGCCATCGTCAAAAGGCTCTGTAGTATCAATACCTGTTTGTATTGCAAACATATTTGTATTTTGCCTTTGGTATCCTGTAGTAACAGCCCCTGGGACATTATCTGGATTTGGCAATTGCTGTAATTCATTACTCATGTTATTACTCCTTTTAAAGCTCTTCGAGTACAAGCATATCTTGAGCCGGGTTTATTTCTTTAATTATAAATTTCGATACACTGCTAAATTCTCTTTTATTTATTGCGGCATTAAAAACAACTGTATCTAAAAGCTCAAAGCCTGAAGTATCGATACCTATAGCCAGCTTAAGAGTTTGCCGCATTGCAGTATATCTGTCAGATAACAGCTTGCTTAATACTAAAGCATCTTCTTCATAAATTAATTCTGTATCAAAAGTTTTTCTTACTCTTCTTCTAAAATTATTTTCTGCCTGGTTTTCTCTGTCTGCAAATAGAAAGCTCTTATATCGATCATCTTCTATAAAATCATAATTTATGATACATGATGAAAAATAATGTTCCTGTGCACTGTCGAATATTTTTTCTGGTTTTTTAGTTGCTGACCATGCTGGTATTTCATGTATTGCATATTCAGTCCCATACTTGCGAATAGTAAACCTGCCATCTATTTGCTGGATAAAAAACGCCATGTCATTTTTTAAAATATTTTGAATAGCAGCTTTTACATTTCCGCTTGATAAAACAATATTAATTGGCGCAGATATATCAATGTATTGATTCAATTCATCCAAATTCCAATTAGAATTGTTAAACTGAATATTTGTTTTTCTGCTTATTATATCTTTAATTATCTCGCCTATTTTATTATTCGTATACCCTGTTATTATTGCTGAATCAGGTTCTCCTGTTACTGTTATAACACCAGTAAGAGGATTGAAGCCGTAGAATATATTATTGCCGTCTCTATCAAAAACACCATTAACGCTAGTTACATATTCAGCAGCTATATAATTTGTATCGTTTAATTTAAGTAACTTTATTTTCTTAGTACCATAAACAAGCGGAATATTTTTATTTAAATCCTTTTCATCTATTATAATACCGGGAAACATTGATTGTCTTAAAACATCGCAAACAGGTTCTCCCATTGATCTTAATCTATCGGCTACAGTTATTTGAAATTTATCAAAAGTAGTTGTTATGTTTTCTACTAACCCTGTTCTTATAGCTTTAAAATCATTATACCCAGGGTTTTCCATAGTCGCTTTTTTAATACGAACAGGAGTATTAAACAGATTCCATTTTTCGTCATTATCAAAATAACCATCGTTATTAATTAAAGATAGCGTAAAACCTTGATTAAGCGTAATACCGGAAATAGCATCTGATAATTTAACAGTAAAATTAGGCATTTCCAATCTTGCAGCCGCAAGCATACCTTTAACTCTGTTATTAGATGGATTAGCAGGATCTAATGCAGAAGATATAAAAGGTATAACGCTATTAATTTCTGTAGAATAATCCGGATATAACCAGGGATGTTTAGGTACATTGAATAAAACAATATTATCGGCTGTTATAAATAATGAAAAAGGCGTATAGAAAACTTCTTCCAAAGTTTGTACTCTCATTAAAAATTGGCTGTAATATAATTCTAAAGAAGATCCGCTAAAATTATCATAATATCCGCCCCAGTCAAGCCAGTATGATTCTTCCGGATATTCATTAATATCTATTTCATATACGTTATACCTTTTATCATAATTATTAGATGGAGTAGGATGAATATATGTATCTATTTTGGTTGATAATTCTGCAAGAAATCGTATCATTAAAACCGCTCCTCAAAATTCCAGCGCTTTGAATATAAATATTTATTAACTCCGGACTCAAAGCTCATATTTTGCTGACTTGTTTCATTTGCGTATAATTTTGAAAAAGGAAGTTTATAAGATTCTGTAGTTAAGTCTATAAAAAAAGGATACCCCATTCCTATATAAGTATAGCCTGCTTGAATTTCTTTTATAGCAAATTCATCTATTTTATACCTGCTATCAAGAGATAATCTTTTATAATTATACCCGCCGGCTCCCGGTATTACCTGTCCCGACAATGTGTATCTTGGCACGGATGTTGATGCAAATGCCGGTTCTTTAGCTATTGCAGTTGGTATGTCTACAGCAACACCGCCTCCAATTCTTCCAAGATATAGAGCATCTGTTTTTATTGTTATTTTTTTTGCTTTAATAGTTTTATTTACGCAATACAGACCATTACCTATAAAATCAAAACTAATTCTTCGTTATCGTCAAAAATAATAGTAAAATATGTTCCATTAGTATTTCCTATACCTATGGAATTAATTGGTCTTTCTATATCTAAGATTATTTCGAGATGATTATTTATATTTGCAACTTCCGACAGCATTGGGGATTTTAATTCCTTTTGCAGATTAGAGTATTGTAATATATCGTTAAAAAGTATTTTCATAAATTACCTGCTGGTTCAAATACATAAATATCTCCGCTTTTTCCGCCTTTATTTACAATGTCAAAAATAACTTGCTCGTTAACTTTAAAAACAAACTGCTGCAAATTATTTCCCGCTTCTCCTCTTGGGGTTACATCTACCTGCTCGCCTGGGTTAACGCGCATAAAACTGCTATCAACCCTATTTATGCCTGCTGCTGTTGGCACAAAGAATCTTCCGCCGGTTTCAAATGAAGGAAGGTTTATATTGTGTATTTGTCTTTGTTTTGAAAGCCCGAGAGCAAGTGTTTTTGCAGCAAGAATAAAACTTGCTGGCGGTGTACCAGTAGCAAGAGCTTTTGTAACTCCCTGGTAAGTATTTATTGCAGCCGCTGTTACTGCAGATTTTCTTTGCAATTTTAATGCTTCCTTGCTTTCTATTCCTGATGCTTCAATTAGCGCCGAAGTAGTTTCAGAAGCAGTACCAAGTACTGTTAATAAATCTTCTACTCTTTTTTTAGTCATTTCACGTATAAGATCATTTTTAGCTCTTTCCAGAGCTACTTGTTCTTTGCAATTTAGATCTACTTTGGCAAGAATCTTTTTATGCAACTCATCCAAAAAGTCCATCTTTTCCAGTCCGGCAACCCCTTCAAGGGCTGCTCTTTCAAGCAAAAAAGTTCTAAATTGCTCTATTTTTTCTTCTTGATGCTTAGCTTCTAAAATTCTAATTGCTTCATTTGCTGCTTTTTCTGCTGCATATCTATCTCCAGCTTTTTTAGTATGTTCATCTATTAAAGATTCTCTTTTTTCTTTTAAAAATGCAATTTGTTCTTTATAGCTTTTTGCCTGTAATGCTGCATGTTTTAATAAGTTATTTATTCGCTCATTCTGTTCATGCCTTTTTATTGAATTAATTTGTTTTTCTGAAAATTCAATCATATTTAATCTGTCATTTAACATCTTAGATATTATAACATTTTCTTTTCTATAATAATCACTCATCTTTTCTACTCCCTTATGATATTTACAATAGGCTCAAACGCAAATGTTGAAACATGGACAGAAGCGGGAATAACAACACTGGTTAATTGGTTTCTAACAAATGCAAAAGGTCTAATAATTTTAACAGAGTCAGGAATAACAACACTGGTGAGTAAGTTGTCCATAAATGCACCGCTTCCAATATCTTCAACAGAATCAGGAATAACAATTTCGGTTAGTCGGTTTGCAGCAAATGCATAGTTTCCGATGATTTTAACAGAGCTAGGAATAACAACACTGGTTAATTGGTTAGAACGAAATGCTCTTCCTCCAATAGTTTCAACAGAATCTGGAATAACAATACTGATTAGCATGTTTGCAGAAAATGCCCATTCTCCAATATCTTCAACAGAATCTGAAATAACAACACTGGTTAATTGGTTAAAAGCAAATGCGCCTCTTCCAATAATTTCGACAGAACCTGGAATAACAACGCTGGTTAATCGGTTATTTGAAAACGAATAGTCTTCAATGGCTTTAACAGAGCCTGGAATAACAACGCTGGTTAATCGGTTAGACTCAAATGCAGATCTTCCAATAGTTTCAACAGAGTCTGGAATAACAACACTGGTTAATCGGTTAGAAATAAATGCAGACCTTTCAATAGTTTTAACGGAATCCGGAATAACAACACTAGTTAACTGGTTAGCAGCAAATGCACCTTCTCCAATAGTTTTGACAGAATCTGGAATAATAACATTGGTTAATAGGTTTTCTATAAACGCCCCGGGACCAATTTTTTTGACAGAGTTAGAAATTGCAACACTGTATAACTGGTTTTCGGCAAATGCCAATTCTCCGATAGTTTTAACAGAATCCGGAATAACAATGCTGGTTAATTGGTTAAGCTCAAATGCAGACTTTCCAATAGTTGTAACAGAATTTGGAATAACAACGCTGGTTAGCCTGCTTCTTATAAAGGAATATTCTCCAAGCACAGTAACCGGCAGATTTTGTATTTGGGAAGGAATCACAACCTCTCTTCTTCTTCCTGTATACCTAATAATCTCTATTGATTTTCCATCGTCAATAACTTTAAAAGTAAAATTTCTTTCTTCATTATCATCTTGCCGAATAAATGATGCACATGATGCAAATGTTATAAGTATTACTAGAAAAATCACAAAGTTTAATTTCATATAAATTTTCCTTTTACTTCTATTTTGCTAACATAACTGCTGCAGCGCCAGCCATTACCGCCCCTTCTTGCTTAAAGACTTTTTTATGTTGTAGTTTTCCACAACCGTAAACGTATTTGTAAAAGCAATATAAAGCTGCCTTACCCAATAGGGCTTATTAAGCCACCCATCGCCCCAAGGCATACCGCAATATTTCATTGACAGAAAAATATCATAATAGTGCCTAAAGTCAGCAGTAAAATAATTTTTTATTGTACTGCTGTCAATTATCTTTTTTTCATCTGGCAATACTATTGGCCAATGTTCGTTAGCATTGCTATATTGCTCATCATCATAATAGCCTAGTAATAACAATTTTAATGCTATTACTAGGCTTGTAATTCCCCCGCGGTAAATACCTCTTCTTTTACTGCAAAATCATATAATTCGCTTGCTATAGTTACCCATAAATGAACAGGCAGCTTTATAAAATCATTAACTGTTTTTATCTCTTTATCTTCAAAAAAGAAGCTTTCAAAGTGATCTACGCATTCTTCAAGGAATTTGCTATAATCAACTTTTGCTAAATTTAATGAAAAGTACCGCATTATTTGTTTTATCAATTTATCCATTTCATTTGAATTTTGTCTTACTTTTGTAAAATCAATGTCGTCAAACATACTCCCTTTTATTTCAGGGATAAATGTTTCATCCGGAAGCGGGAATCTTTTAAATACTGCTTTAGCTGGATTTGAGTCTTTGTCATTATCAAATGCTTTAAATATATAAATTTTATCTTTGGGATTCAAAGATTTAAAAATTGCCATTATTATACCTTCTTTCTTTTATAAATTACAGGAGTTCCTTCTCCTTTAATCCAGCTTATACTTTGGTTTTGCGCATCTGTGTTTTCCAGCGAGCCGGATACAGAGCTTATTCTGGCAGGAACCATTAGCCACGGTTCATATTGACCGTTTTTAGCATCTGAGTTCATATTTATTAATAAAAATATCTGATTATCGTCTCTTTCTGTTATTTCATAAGTTCCATCTGCCTCATCTTTAACAATCTTTAGAAATTTATTTAATATAAGGTCTGTTGTATTGTTAAATTCTCCTGTTAAATCATTGTATTGAAAAAAACCGGAAAACGAGCCGGATACTGCAACAATACCATCCAGTATCTGCGCTCCTGGGTCGCAGTCATCGCCAACATCAATCGTGCCTTGCTCAAAGCTGTAATCTGCAGAAGTTTTGCAATATCTTTCTTTTGAAATTGCAAATACTTTATCGCCGGCAACAAGAGCTATTTGGCCGCCTTCTTTGGGTGACCAGAAAAAATCAAATACATCTACAGGAATATTTGACCCATTACCTTTTTCAAAAACAAAGTATGTTGTATCCGGATTTGTTTCTTTTCCTGTGCCGCCTTCGATAATTGCATTTGGATTAAAATCTCCTAAAAATATATGCGCTTTATTTCCTGTCTGTTTCATCTTTTTTTACCTCTTCTTTTTTGTTTAATTTATTTGCTTTTTCTTTTGCATATTTTGTTGCAAAAACAATTCTTGTATTTGGATTTAATGGCTTCTTATTTGTAAAATTACATTCACCATTTTTACATATCACAATCATCAACCTCCTTTTTTAGAGTAATTTCAAAATAAGCATCCAACCCGCCTTTTTCAAGGTCATCCTGTAAAACTGTTTCATACGAAAAACCGGTATAGCCGCTTAACTTAAAATTATTACTTAAATATTCAGAAACAGAGTCTATATATTTATAAGCATCTGTTTCTAATACATCAGCAAACTGCAAATGAATTATAAATACAAATTCTATTTCCGAAAAATTCACATTATGTTCTGCATACCTTACAGCGCAATTTAAGCGCTTTTGTTCATGAGGATAACCTATTTGATAACTCTGGAAATCATCTAATCCTTTATTAATAAGTATTTCAGGGAGGCTGCTTTTGATACTTTTAAATATTTCATTTATCGTATTATTAATATTAACCATTTTCTGTTTACATCCTTTTAACTTCTTGTTTTAATCTTCTTCCAGAAGCTTTGGCAATTCTTCTTGAGATTGAATGCTGGCTTTTTCTTCGCCCCGCTTTATCTTCGGGAAATCCGCTGCTAACAATTCTTGTAGGAAAATGAGTTTCTTTATGTTCTCTCTGTAAGTATTTTTTTTCGATATAATTTAATAATCTTTTGCTAAGGTTAGAAAGGCGCTTTGCGAGATATGAAACATTCAAAATTCTGCCAGCCACATTATACCTCTTTTAGTAAAGAGTTTTCATCATCATTTATATTTCATCATTTATATTTTTATATTATGGAAGATTATTACCCATAAATTCTGTTCTTATAATATTTATTATCTTATTTTTGTCAATCATGGGATTTGCCATAAGAAAAGCAGGATTAACAGTTTTTGTCTGATTCCTTATTTCCCAGTGAAGATGCGGACCTGTTGAAAGCCCTGTATTTCCCAAGCGGCCTATTACTGCTCCTTGCGGCACAAACATACCTTCGGTTACAAATATTCTGTCAAGATGATAATATAGCGAATACAAACCCGGCAAATGCTCTATTATAACAGTGTAGCCGGTAATAAGGCGGTAACCAGCGAAAGCAATTCGGCCGCTGGCGCATGAATATATTCTGGAGTACCTAAAAGTAGCATAATCTATTCCATGATGAACAGTGTCGGCTGTTGTGCCATCGCTGTAAACAAATCTCCTTATGCTTCCAAACCTGGAGGTTACAAAATAAGGAGTTGCAGTAATAGGCTTAATTACTCTATTTGACGTAAAAACATTTTCCCGATTAAATGTAGATAAAAGCCTCCACAGCTCCTGCGATTCTCTTTGCCTTCTTTCGGATGGATCTGTTCTTAAATTAGTAAGCCTTCGGTTAAGGCGTATCGTTTGTGTAAAAAAATCTTTTCGTTTAATAACTACGGGAATTATCTTTCTGTAAGATTCTTCATTATTTATAAAAACAGCAATTTTATAATTTCCGGGTCTTAAGGTAGAACCTGTGCCCACAATTGCAACCATGCAATAAATATTTAAGTCTTTGAATTCTGCAAATGCTCTTGGATTGAATCTAAATCCTTCAAATCTTGCGACTCTTGTCCCATCTTCTCTGTTAAGCACAACATGAAAATTTTCAATCCTTTCGGTAGAAAGTGCAAAAACTCTTATCAAGCCTCCGGGATAAGCAGCTCTTTCGCTATTTATAACAACCTTGGCATTAATAGATACTGATACTACAAAAAACATGACTATGTACAAAAATATTTTTTTAAGAAAACAAACCATTACCCTACCCGTTCCATATTAATTATATCCAATTGAAGAATATTATTATTTGCAAAAAAATTATTTTTAATTTTAAAAAGAACATCTACCTTAGCTTCAGGCGAAAAATCTTTTCCAGCCCTGTCAGCAGCATTCCAAAAAATTGCAGACCAGGGAACGCCCTTGGATTCAAGAACAAGTTTAATATGCCCCGGTGACTTATTCCCAATAATTTCAATAGTTTTAATTTTTAATGATCTTGCAAGAAAAACAAGTTCAGGATTGCCCTCTCCAAAAGGTTTAAGAGCATTGACAGCTTCAATAACATCTTGATTCAAATATCCTTCGGGGAGTTCTGCATCAATCTCAATATCTTTTTTTTCGGCTGCTGTTATAGCATTATTTTTAACATACTTCGTAAAACGTTTTTTCATTTCATCAAGATTGTTTATTTCAAGGGAAAAACCGCCTGCAAAATCATGACCCCCAAAATCCATAAAAATATCGCTGCATATATTCATCATTGCCATTATTGGATAACTCCCGGCGCTTCGTATAGAACCAACAATAATTTTGTCTTCCAGAACTGTATAGACAGCAGCAGGCACATTAAAATGCGAAGCAAGCCTTGCAGAAAGTATTCCTGTAATTCCTCTGTTTACCTGCTTGCCGCCTATAAATATCAGAGAATTATTAAATTCTTCAAAGCTTTTTTTTGCAGAATCAAAAAGAGTATCCCAGAGATTATCTCCAAGTTTTTTTCGCTCTTTATTTAGCGAGATAATTTCATTTGCAAGAACCCGTATTTCTTCGATATCATCGGAAAAGAAAAGCTGCGCTGCTTTTTCCGGAACCCCAAGCCTGCCTGTTGCATTAATCAGAGGAGTTATATTCCAGGCAATATCTGTAGTTGCAATTGGTTTTTCAAGAAGTTTTTGCCTGTAAAGAAGTTCGTGAAGCCCCTTATTTGAAGTCTTCTTTATGTTCTCTATACCATGCTTAACTATTATTCTGTTTTCGTTTACCAAAGGCATCATATCTGCAATTGAACTAATTGTTACAAAATCTGCCATATTTTTAAATTTATCATCCTGCAAGTTGTTTTTTTTCATAGCAACTGCTGTAAAAAGGTTGAAAAGCACATCCAGTTCTTTGACAGGCTCTGTATAATATCTTGAATCTTTGCTAAGTTCCCTCATTTGCAGGAGGCTCAAGCCTTTAAGCCGCGGAAAAAGTATATCGCTTTCCAAAGCAATATCAACAACGCTAAGGTCTACATTTTTTCCGAATATTTCCGAAAAAAAGTGCTTTTGCTGCTTGGCAGAGTAAACCACAATAATGGAATTAGATATATATTTTACAAGAGGAGTTTTATTCAGATCGCTAATAATCCCCGGCATAAAAGTTTCCCTAACAGGGTCATCTGATTTTACAAGATTAAATATTTTTTGCGCCTCTGCAATATATGTGCCGCCATTTCCGGGCACTATATTTAATAGCGATATTTCTTTTTTGTATAACTCTGTTTCGGAAAAAGCGAGAGCCCAGATAACTTTCGAAACAACGCCGCAGGCTGCAAGATGGCGAAAAGGATATCCGCAATCTTCCATTTTTGGATTTATTATTGCAAAAGCTTCTGGAAGAACTTCTCCGGGCATATGATGATCTATTATTATAGTATCTATGCCAAGAGTTGCTGCATAAGCTATCTCTTTTGCGCTTGAGATGCCGCAGTCAACAGTAATAATAAGCGAGCCATTCTGCTTTGCAAAATCTTCAACTTTTTTTTCCGTAAACCCGTACATGTCATCGCCGGAAGGAAGAGACCAGCTTACATCTATGCCTATTTCTCTTAGCTTTTTTACAAGAAGAACTGTTGATGTTATGCCATCAGTATCCCGGTCGCCGAATACTATTACTTTTTCGCCCTCTTCGGCTGCGGAATGTATTCTGTCCACAACATCTTCCATTTGGTGGAATAAAAACGGATTGTGTATATACCTCATGTCACTTTCAAGAATAAACATTATATCCAGGGGATCTATTATGTTTCTTCTAACAAGTATTGAAGCAAGCAAAAGACTAGTTTTATATTGAGCTGATATTTCTTTTACTAAATCAGCATCGATCTGTTTTTTTATATATTTCATCAAATATTTTTACCTAGAAAAGATAATCTTTACCTGTCTTAAGTGTTAAGAGATTTTCTTCAAGATATTCTTCTATAATATTATACAACAAAGATTTAAAATACTTCAATAAATTATTATCGATTACTGCATTTAATGAAGTTTCAAGGCTGTTTTTAAGCGAATATTCAATATATTTTTTTATACCTGCTGATATTAACGCGGCCTGCGCCTGGATACCAGAACAATTGCTGCAAGAAAAGCAAGCATCTGCTCTGCTGTAGTATAATGGCTCCTCAGAAGCGATTTTTTTGCCGCACAAGCCGCATTCGTTCGGATTCAGGTTTCCACCCAGAAGAATAGCTGTGCGCAAAAGAAACTGAACAGCAAGCCGGTCGAGCAAAGCTTCGGGCAGCAACTCAAGGGTATCGAGCGCCGCAGAAAGCAAGCTGTAAAAATCGCTTCTGCTTTCGCCGCCGCCGTGAGATTTTACGCTTATTTCAAGCCAGCTTAGAGCTGTAAAATATTTCTTTAGATCGCTTTTTATATCTTCGTAAACAGCAAAAGACTCGTATTCCAATATTTTATTGCTTTTTTTGACAGGATCGTGATAAACATCAAATTTTCCTCTGCAAAGAGGCTGAACAGATGGACCGAGCTTGCTTTTTCCTTTATACCCCCCATATACAATTGCATGAAAAATACCAGTATCCGGAGAAAAAATAACTGCGCCTTTGTGAAAATCCTGTATTCTGTAATTACGAATTACAATTCCTTCCAGTTTGGAATTTCTTTTCATTTCAGTAACTTTTTTCCTTGACCATAGTATATTATATAATTAGATTTTATGTAGCTGTCCAATAAGAATAAGTTTTCGAATAATTTTGCATAAAAATTCAAATCTAGGCTAAAAAGAACTATTGTTTTGTTTTTTATGCAAAAATACTGAAAAAAATTTATTCGCAAAACTTATTAGACAGCTACATAAAAAACCTTAATTAAGCGCATTTTAACAGCCGCAGGCGAGAAAATGCTATCTGACCGCAAAGTCGATTACAAAGTAATCGTGACTTTGCGAGGCAGGCATATAATTAGATTTTAGATGTAGTAAATCAGGAGATAAAAGATGCAAAAGGAAGTAATTCCTGCAAATCAGCTTTTACCGGACAAATTATTTATAATTCCTCTTTTAGGCAAACCCATTTTCCCGGGAATTTTTACCCCTATTATGATAATTTCAAAAGAAGATATAGACGCTGTAGAACAATCCATGAAAAAAGACAATATGCTTGGTCTTATCCTGCTAAAAGATGAAAATATTCAGACTGATGTTACATCGGACGACCTTCATATTATAGGCACTGCAGCCAAAATAATTAAAAAAATAAATCTTCCTGATGGCGGAATGAATATTTTTATCTCCACATTAAAAAGGTTTAAGACAAAACAATATATTTCTGCTGCATCGCCTCTTGCTGCCAATGTTGAATTTCTTGACGATGAAGCGGAAAAAGGCAATGAAGTAAAAGCTCTTACGCGCTCAATTATTTCGGAAATGAAAATATTATCAGAAAATAATCCCCTTTTTTCCGAAGAGATGCGGCTAAACATGGTAAACATAGATAATCCGGGAAAAATTGCAGATTTTGTGGCATCAATAATCAATATCGACAGGGTAGAACAGCAGAAAATCCTTGAAACTCTAAATGTAAGAAAGAGAATCGAACAGGTTTTTATCTTTATAAAAAAAGAGCAGGAACTGCTTCGAATACAGAAAAAAATACAAAAGCAGATAAACGAAAAGATCGAAAAAAGCCAGCGGGAATATTTTCTAAAAGAAGAACTTAAGGCAATAAAAAAAGAACTTGGAATGCCTACAGATTCCAAAACCAGCGAATATTTAAGATTTAAGGAAGCTATCGAAAAGCTCAATTTAAAAGGCGAAGCCAAAGAGCAGGTTGAACAAGAACTTCAGAAATTTTCTCTTATGGAACCAATATCCGCAGAGTTTGGAGTTACCCGCAACTATATTGATACAATAATTTCGCTTCCCTGGAACGATCCTGTACCGGAAGATCTTAATCTGCCAAAAGCAAAAAATATTCTCGATAAAGATCATTATGGTCTCGAAGATGTAAAAGAAAGAATTCTTGAATATCTTTCTGTAAGAAAACTCAAAAAAGATACAAAAGGTTCTATTATTTGCCTCGTGGGACCTCCGGGGGTTGGCAAAACTTCAATCGGAAAATCTATTGCAAAAGCAATGGGAAAAGAGTTTTTTAGATTTTCTGTTGGCGGTATGCGGGATGAGGCGGAAATAAAAGGCCACCGAAGAACATATATAGGCTCAATGCCCGGCAAAATTATTCAGGGGCTTAAAGTCGTAAAAACCAAGAACCCTGTATTTATGATCGATGAAATCGACAAACTTGGGGTTTCGTTCCAGGGAGATCCATCTTCTGCTCTTCTGGAAGTTCTTGATCCGGAACAAAATTCCGCATTCAGGGATCATTATCTTGATCTTCCTTTTGATATTTCCAATGTTCTTTTTATTACTACTGCAAATATCCTTGATACAATCCCCGGTCCTCTGCGCGACAGAATGGAAATAATAAGGCTTTCCGGTTATATAAAAGAAGAAAAAATTGCAATTGCAAAAAGATATCTTATTCCCAAAGGTCTTGCAGCAAGCGGGCTCAGTAAAAAAGACGTTATTTACACTCCGTGTGCGCTATCCAAAATCGCAGACCAGTATGCGCGGGAAGCAGGAGTCAGAAATTATGAAAAAGCGCTCGACCGTATAGCGCGAAAAATTGCAAAGCAAATTGTTCTTGATGAGAAAAAAACGCCTATTACTATTTCGGAAAAAGAGATTGAAAAATATTTGGGACCTCCTCAGTTTAGATCCGAAGAAACAAAAAAAATTGCAAAGCCCGGCATGGCTATAGGTCTTGCGTGGACAAATTTCGGAGGAGACACTTTGATGACAGAATCTGTATATAGCGCAGGAAAAGAAGGATTTACGCTCACAGGTCAGATGGGAGATGTAATGAAGGAATCTGCAACAATTGCTTATACTTATATAAAAACAATATCTCCGGATTTTAAAATTGATAAAGATTTTTTCGAAAAAAACCATTTTCATATCCATATACCGGAGGGGGCTACTCCAAAAGACGGGCCTTCTGCAGGAATTACAATGGCAGCAGCGTTACTTTCTCTTATAAGGGGCAAAACAATTAAAAATAACTTTGCAATGACAGGCGAACTTTCGCTTACAGGCGCTGTGCTTCCAATAGGCGGGCTAAAAGAAAAAACAATTGCAGCAAGACGAAATAACATAAAGCATATTATAATACCCAAGCAGAATGAAAAAGACCTTGAGGAAATCCCATCTCATGTTAAAAAAGGAATTAAATTTTATCCTGTAGAAACATTTGACAATATAATAGGATTAATCTTATGAGAGTTCTCTTTTGCTACATTGCTATTTTTACCTTTTTATGCTTATTAACATTTTCATGCAAAGCAAACAGCAAGGATAGATATGTTGAGGGAAATATTAAAATTACAGAAAGAGAATTTGCAGCAACTCTTAATAATCTTCCGGATGATATGAGGGAAAAAATACTTGCAAACAGAGCTGTTTTTCTTTCGTACATTGAAAGGCTTATTATAATTTCTGAACAGGATGGGAATTTGATTTTTTTTCCGGTAGATAGAACAAGGCGGCTTTCTGCAACTTTTAGACCCGCAGACTTGCTGGAGCTTGACAGAGAAGGTCTTCGCGTTAGCAGAAACGGAATGCTGCTGCGCGCAAATGCTGTTGCAGCGCTAAGGGAAATGTCAAATGCTGCTGCCAGAGAGGGATTAAGTTTTTTAATAGCATCTGCATTCAGGACATACCAACATCAAAGAAGTGTGCACAACCATTTTATTAGTACCCACGGGCAAGAGGAAGCATCGCGGTTTTCTGCCCCGCCAGGAGCATCGCAGCACCAGCTTGGAACAGCAGTTGACTTTGGACCTATAGCATTGACTTTTCGGGATACGCCGGAAGGCAGATGGATAAGAGAAAACGGCTGGAAATTTGGTTTCTCGCTTTCCTACCCGGAAAATTTTGAAGAAGAAACCGGCTATATCTACGAGCCCTGGCACTACAGATATATTACAAGAGAAGGCGCTCTTGTTGAAAGAGAGTTCTTTGGGGGCTTGCAATTTCTTTTCCTTGATTACTTGGCGGAACACAAAGAGTTTTTTAGGCAACGTACACTTTAACTTTGAATTTGTTTCTGTTTTAAAAGGATGGACAATAAAGTTACTAAATCAGGTTTGAGTCTGTCGAAAGTGCTGTAAGAGGCTTTAAGTGAAAGGCTGATTTAGTAGTAAACTGATGGAAGAAGTGGCGTAAAAGTACCGCAGGGTTTGCCCTGCGGTACTTTTACGATGCAAATAATAATGTACGCCTACGGGTGAGTAGATGAGAAACTGTCTTCTATTGTACCATTGTTAGTCCCCGCAATGCCATTAATATGCAGCGCTCCAGTAAGAGTGCCTGCAAAATAGCTGTTGCTAATAACGCCGCTAGTATTGTTCTGCCCCGTAATGCCGCCAATGTGGTTATTTCCCGTTATTTCGCCTCTTGCGGAGATATTTTCTATCCTGCCGCTACTCTGCCCTGCAATACCGCCAACCCAGTTCCCGGCAACATTTATGTTTACTGCTTCAAGATTGAGATTTCTTACAACGCCGGTAGCATTAATAGTTGAGAAAAAACCCTGATTATGAGTATTAGCATGAATAGTAATGTTTCTTATAGTTCTAGCATTGCCGTCAAATGTTCCAGAGAAACTTGGAATAGGCACCCAGTTGGGACTGCCAGCCAAGTCTATGTCGCGCACCAAGCTATAATGCGCGCTTAAAGACCAATTACCTTCCCACGCGCCTACTCCTTTGCCAACCCGCTCCAAAGTTTCCACATCAACAACCCTAAATGGGTTTTCCAGGGTACCAGTGCCAGTTGGAAATACATAATTTAGCGATACCTGAATAACGTTATTTCCGCCGACTGTTATTACAGCGCTGCCAACGCCTTCTGCGTAAACCACAGTGTCGTATGACATCAGATAGACTCTTACAGAAACAGTATATTCGCCGGGCGCAATTGTACCTCTAATTATTGAGCTGCCTTCGCTTATAAATGTTATTTGCGAACCGTCTGCTGCTATAAATGTTACTTCATATCTAAGTTCGTGTTCATTGGCAAAGCCTTGGACATTGCCGTCACCCCCCCCCGGGGTAATAGAGAGCAGTATATCATCTTCAAACCCATCCCAGGGGCTAAAACATGCGGTTAATAACAAAATTGATAATATAGCGTATATTACGCTAAAAATCTGTTTTTTCATATTTTTTTCCTTCAAATAAAGGGTACGCGTACGCGACCCTTTTTGTTCCTCATCGCTCGATCACACCCGCAAGGGGTACTTTGTGCGAAAGCTCTGCAACATGGACGTCACTGCCTAGCAGTGGATCTGGCGCAGCGACACGGATGTCGCGAAAAAACGCCAGGCAGCTTTCGCGCGCTTATTCGTCCAATAAATCATAATCCCGAAAAATCTTAACTTTTTAGAATTATATACTATTTTTTACAGGAAAAAAAGAAGTTTTTTTCACTTTGCAATTAATCAGAAGTTTTTTTCACTTTTTTCCAAGAGAATTTCCTTTTTTCATGCTTTTTTTGAATCAAAATACGAATTGTTGTGTTATATATGCTATAATGTACAAAGGAGAATGTTATGGCAAGTAATCATAAATCCGCGCAGCAAACACTCACGGCGGAGGATGTTTGGGCAATGTTTAGAGAGACCGATAGGCAAATGAAGGAATCTGCTAAAGAAATCAGAGAACAAATGAAGGAAACCGACAGGCAAATGAAGGAAGCAGCCAAGAGAATAAAGGAGCTCAGCGAGCAGATGGGTGGCTTGCATAATAAGTTTGGAGAACTGGCAGAGCATCTGGTTGCTCCGGGCATTGTCGAACGCTTTAACAACCTGGGATATCGTTTTACTTTTGTTTCTCATAAAAAGAATAGAGCTAGCGGAGGACTGATAATTCATGATGAACACGGGAAAGTCATAACAGAAATTGATATTCTTCTTGAAAATGGCGAATATATTATCGCGGTGGAGGTAAAGACAGAGCCAAAAGAAAAAGATATAGAGCATCACATTAAAAGGTTAAAGATAATGCGGGAAAGCTATAACAAAAGCCGGGATACGCGAAAGATTCTGGGAGCAATTGCGGGTGCAATATTTCCCTACGAAGTTAAGAAATTAGCGCATGAAGCCGGATTTTATGTACTTGAGCAATCTGGCGACACTATGAAAATGGATATTCCTGATGATTTTGTTCCTAGCGAGTGGTAGGCAATTCGACAAGCAAGATAAAACCTGATATACGATAACCGTGGAACTCGTTCAGAACTTCTGCAATGCGTGAAAATGCAAGGGCATTACTCGCAAGGGTTTGTGCATCAAGCCCTTCGAAATCTGCGGAATCCAGGTTAAAAATAAATGAAGGAACCAAAAGCTGCAAAGAGTCATCTTCCCGAATTAATTGCATCCCGTATTCTGCAAGAACTTTTTCCAGCTTTGCGAAAAAACTTGCGGTCTGCTGTTACGCCCGTGTGTCTTTGCCCTATTGATAAAAAATGGTATTTTATATAGGTTATAAGTGAGAGACCTGACTGTAAGGAAATTCCGAGCAGGAAGCCGCGTATTCATCAGTTTTTTTATGATGTTTAGCAGCCCTTTCCGGAATTTCGGGAAGGGCTTTTTTTGCCCCAATCCCCTTCGCTGGCGAAGGGGTGGCAGCGAAGCTGACGGGGTAGTGGCGCGATTCTTTAGGAGCATTTTATGGATAAGAGAATTGGAATTATTGGTATTGTAATCGAGGATCTTTCATGCGTTGATAAAGTTAATGCGATTTTACATGAACATGCGGAGCTTATTATAGGAAGAATGGGAATACCATACAGGGAGCGGAATGTATCTGTTATTTCCTTGATTGTTGACGGCAGTAACGACGAGATTAGCGCTGTTACCGGAAAGCTTGGCAGAATAGCCGGCGCGTCTGTAAAATCAATGATTACCAAAAGTGTGGAAAAGTGATTCCGTATTGTAAATGTAATACATTTACAATTGATAGCATCAGTATATTACATCAGTGTATCAAAGGAGTGAATATGTATAATGCGAAATCCGGGGATTCAAATGAGTTTATCGATCATCAGGAGATTTTAGATTCTATAGAAGAGGCGAAAAAACTTGCAGCTTCAAAGAGCACAATCAGCTCTATTCTCGAAAAAGCAGAGGCGTATAAGGGCCTTACGCACAGGGAAGCGGCAGTGCTGCTTGAGGTAACTAACGAAGAAACGCTGAACAGGATATATAACAGTGCAAAAAAGGTAAAAGAAAAGATATATGGCAAGCGCATAGTAATTTTCGCACCGCTCTACCTTTCAAACTATTGCGTAAATGATTGCACATATTGCGGGTACAAATGCTCGAACAAGATTTTGCGGCGTCAGCTTTCGCAAGAAGAGCTTAAGCTGGAAGTGCGGGCGCTTGAGGCGCTGGGGCACAAGCGGCTTCTTCTCGAAACAGGCGAAGATGATGAAAAATGCCCAATCGATTACATATTGCAGTGCATCGAGACTATTTATAATGAAAAGTTCAAGAATGGCGCGATTCGGCGGGTGAATATTGATATTGCAGCTACGACAGTCGAGAATTACAAAAAGCTCAGGGACGCGCAAATTGGAACTTATATACTTTTTCAGGAGACTTATCACAAACCGACATATCTGGCGCTTCACAAGGGACCAAAGCAGAATTACGAGTGGCATACCGAAGCAATGGACAGGGCAATGCAGGGCGGGATCGACGATGTGGGGATTGGACCGCTCTATGGGCTTTACGAATGGCGCTATGAGACGATTGCTACGCTTATGCACGCTGAACACCTTGAGGCAGCTTATGGCGTTGGGCCGCACACGATCTCTTTTCCGCGGCTTTTGTCTGCGGAAAATGTGGACAGGAACAGCTTTAAATATCTTGTTAATGATGATGATTTCAAGAAAATCGTGGCTGTAACACGTCTTGCGGTTCCATACACAGGCATGATTCTTTCTACGCGGGAGAGTGCGGACTTCCGGAAGGAGCTGCTTGAGGTTGGGATTTCGCAGATTAGCGCCGGCTCTTGCGTTGGGGTTGGCGGCTATGCAACGCAGGCAGGACTGGGTGGCGCGGACGCGGCTGGGGCTGGGTGTGCAGGCGCGGCTGGGACCGCAGCAGGCGGGGCTGGGTGTACGGGCGCGGCTGGGGTTGCCGGGGCTGGGGATAAGGGCGAGCTTGAGGAAAAGCCGCAGTTCAATCTTGCGGATCACCGGAAACCTATGGATGTGATAAAATGGCTTGTAAAAGACGGCTATATTCCGAGTTATTGCACTGCCTGTTACAAGGAAGGGCGAACCGGCGACAGGTTTATGCCTCTTGCCAAGTCCGGGGAAATAGCGAATTTCTGTCTTCCGAATGCACTTTTGACGTTTGAGGAGTTTCTTGGGGATTATGCAGATGATGAGCTCAAAGTTATGGGAAAAAAGCTGATAGATACGGAAATGCGCAATGTTCCGAACGAGGGGCGCCGGGAAAAAGCTATTCAATATTTGGAAAAGATAAGAGCCGGTGAGCGCGATCTCAGGTTTTAGGAAAGCGCTGTTTGCTTGATTTAGTAACTCTTGGCAGTCTTCATCAGTATAAATTCAAGATGAAAAACAGCGACAAAAAATAAATGTGTTATTGAAAATAGTTGTTTTTAGGTTTATACTTGATATTTAATAATATTTATCAATATTTTATTTTAAATTATCGATAATAAATTATACTTTATTAATTTATTGATAACATATGTAAGTTAGGAGTTATAAATGCTGGAAGATAAAAAAAATGCTAGTGAACTTGAAAATTATGGTGTGTGGGTAAAATTTGGACCAGAAAACTATAAAGACAGCAAAGATGTTCCAGCTGATGACTTTGAACTAACTGATTTGGAATCAAATTCAGATAATCTACTGCTTACAGAAGAAGAAGAAAATCTGCTTGGATCTATTGAACAAGATGAAAAAAGTGAAGAAGAAAGTGATTTTTTCAATTCACAGGAAGTTGATAATCTGAATTTTGAAGATAATGAAGCAGAAGGTGATTCTGATGACTCCCTAAGCGTAGAGGATGACTCCCTAAGCGTAGAGGATGACTCCCTAAGTGTAGAAGATGATTCCCTAAGCGCAGAGGATGACTCCTCAGATGAAAAAGAAGACTCTTTTAACATTGATGACGATTCTTTGGATACAGAAGAGGATTCCCTCGGCATTGAGGATGACACTCTAAGCATAGAAGTAGAAGAAGATTCTTCGGACGCAGAAATAAAAGAAGATTCCATGGATATAAAAGACGACCCTTTAAGTATGGAACAAGAGGAGTTCATAGATAGTGAATTGCCGAAACCAGCAGATATTGAAATTAAGGGGTCCTCAAAAAAAGACTTTCATAAAGAAAGTTCAAGAATAGAAAGTAATAACTCTTCGGATATTATTTCAAAAATTGCAGCAGATCTGAAAAATGACCTTTCGGCAATAAAAAGTGAACTTCACGAATTAAAAAAAGAACTTTCAAAATATAAGAAAAGTGATGCAAAAGATGACGATGAAGCTTCCGGAGGATTTTTCTCTGATGATGGCGATGAAACTATAGCTCTTACAGGCGACGAACTTGACAATATTTTTAATACTGCTGAAATAACTGAAGAATCTTCTGTAACCGATAAAAAAACAACTATTTCAAAATCTTCAAATATTGAAATAGAAGAGAAAATAGAGATTGACGAACCTGATTTTAGCATTAAAGAACCGGAATTTAACATCGATGAACCTCAGCAGGATGAGCTAAGCATCGAAATTGAAGAACAGGAGTTCAGTATTGATGAGCCGCAGGATGATGAGCTCAGTATCGAAATTGATGAACCAGAACTCAGTATCGACGAACCTCAGGATGATGAGTTCAGTATCGAAATTGAAGAATCAGAACTCAGCATTGACGAACCTCAGCAGGATGACCTAAGCATCGAAATTGAAGAATCAGAACTCAGCATTGATGAGCCGCAGCAGGATGACCTAAGCATCGAAATTGAAGAATCAGAACTCAG
>WQTU01000116.1 GCA_009786125.1 Spirochaetota bacterium | reverse complement strand
TCTTATGATAATGTCAGAAAAACTGTTACATTCCTTTTAAGTGTAAACTTTGCGGAAATTGTTATTTTGCTTTTTGGCATGGTCGTTTCCTATTTACTGCTTCGATACATTAATCCGTATGCAGCTGGACTTCCTGTTATTACGGCTGTGCAGATTTTGCTGATTAACACTGTTTGTGATGGTATTCCCGGCTTTTTCCTTGCCTTTGAAAAATCCGAAGCTGGTATTATGAAGCGCAAGCCGCTGGGTAAAGGTGCTGGTATTTTTGCAAATGGTCTGGGCTGGCGTATTGCTCAACGCTCTATTACTTTTACAATACTTACTTTGATTGCTTATTCTATTGGAGCTACTGTTCAGTTGGCAGGGCGCGCACCTTCTCATGAGGTTGGCGTTACAATGGCTTTTGCGGTATTGGCTTGGGCATCGATTATTAATATTTTCACAATTAGAAGCACAGAATCTATTTTCAAAATTGGCTTTATGTCAAACAAGGGTGTGTTCTTTGCTGCTCTTGGAACATCTGCATTTACTGCGCTTGTTCTTTTAGCGCCTCCTTTGGGTTCGCTTTTTAATGTTGTGCCAAACTTAAGTTTACAGCATTGGGGAATTATGATAGGTCTTGCTTCGATGCAGTTGTTTGTTATGGAACTGATAAAATTCGGCTCTTCTGGGAATATAGTGGAAAGCCAGAAAAAATGATAAAATCTATGAATGGAAAACACAGAATCAACCTGTCAATTTTATAAAGACATAATAGGAGGCATGCACCGTAGGAAATCACCGTGGAAAATATGGGAATAGATGAAACATCCTATCAAAAGCGGCATGAATATGTAACAGTACTATTGGACAAAGACCATGGCAAAGTTTTAGGCATTCTTGACGATCGAAAGGCAGAAACATTAAAAACATGGCTTTTGACGCAAGAAATCGCCGATTTGAGATTTCCATGGATATGCTGGATCCATTTAGCCGGAAACCCCTATTTTTTTTCATAGCATCCTTCGTAATTTATATATCGCTGAATTTAAGTTGTAAGTGCAGCAAACCCTGTAAAGGTGTTTAGGCTTCTAAACACCTTTACAGGTCTATCTATGATGCATTTTGCAGGTTGTAATTGTTTTTGTTAAAGTCCGCTGAGGTCGAGTGTTGCGAAGTAGTCGTCAACAGTTTCTGCGCGGCGAATCTTCTTTACAGAGCCGTCGGGCAAAAGCAGAAGTTCTGCAGAGCGAAGCTTGCCGTTGTAGTTAAATCCCATTGCGTAGCCGTGCGCGCCTGTCTCGTGTATTACAATAATATCGCCTGGTTTTGTCTCAGCCATTTCCCTGTTAATCGCAAACTTGTCGTTGTTTTCGCATAACGAGCCAACAACATCGTAAATACGATCTTTTTTCCCGTCAGGATTATTCATATTTGTAATATGGTGATACGCGCCGTAGAGAGCCGGACGCATAAGATTTGCCATACATGCATCGATGCCAATATAGTTTTTATAAGTCTCTTTTTTATGGATTGCCTGCGAAACAAGATAGCCAAAAGGACCTGTTACCATTCTTCCGCATTCCATTACTATTTTTAGCGGGTCGAGGGGCTTTGCTTTTATTTTTTCTTCGTAAGCCTTTTTTATTCCGGCAGAGACATATTCGAGGTCTACAGCTTTTTGCTCCGGCTTGTACGGGATTCCAATGCCGCCGCCGAGGTTTACAAGCTCGATTTTTACTCCGACTTTCTCGAAAACTTCTACAACAAGGTCAAAAAGAATTTCTGCGGTTTCTATAAAGTAGTCTGGATTGAGTTCGTTTGAAGCTACCATTGTATGAATGCCAAATCTTTTTACTCCTTTTTCTTTTAATAGCTTGTAGCCGTCGAAAAGCTGCTGCCGGGTAAACCCATATTTTGCTTCTTCTGGGTTTCCGATAATGCTGTTGCCTTCTTTTAGAGGACCGGGATTGTATCTAAAGCATACAAGATCCGGGAGACCTGCTGTTTTTTCGAGAAAAGGTATGTGGGTTATGTCATCAAGATTAATAATTGCGCCAAGTTCTTTTGCTTTTTTGTACTCCTGGGCAGGCGTATTATTCGAGGTAAACATTATGTTTTCACCTTTTATTCCGACTTTTTCGGAAAGAAGGAGCTCCGGAAGCGAAGAGCAGTCTGCGCCCATTCCTTCTTCTTTAAGAATTTTCATTATATATGGGTTTGGAAGGGCTTTTACTGCAAAATAGTTTTTGAATCCTCCGGGCACCCATGAAAAGGCTTTGTAAAATCGTTTTGCATTTTCCCGTATTGCTTTTTCGTCATAAATATGAAAAGGCGTGGGGTATTTTTCTATGATTTTTTCGATTTGTTCTTTTGTGAATGGTACTTTTTTTTCTGCCATTGTTTCCCCCTAATTTTGTGATATAATACCTTTTGTAAATGGTTAGTTCAAGTGGAGGCAAGGTTGTGAAGTCTGGTATTTTTTCGTTTTTTAAAGTAATTGATATTCTTAGAAGGGTAATTATAAATTTGCTTTTCTGGGGTGCTCTTATAGTGATAATTGCAGTTTGTATAAACATGGCGCAGGTGCCGCGGGTTGCTGAAGGTTCTGTTCTTGTTGTAAATCCATCAGGATTTATTATTGAACATACTGTCTCTGAAGCAGCAGGGATTTTTTCGGGGGGCGACAGGCGAAGGGATACTACGCTAAGGAAAATCGTGGCTGTTCTGAATGAGGCGGCAACTGATGACAGAATCGCATCTGTATTTCTTGATTTGCGAAGGCTTGATGGCGCGGGTCTTAGCAAGCTTCAGGAAATTGGCGCAGCTATTAAGAGAGTAAGGGAGGCGGGTAAGCCGGTTGTAGCTTTTTCTGATACCTATACTCAGTCAAGGTATTATCTGGCGGCTCATGCTGAAACTGTTGTTATTGATCCTTTTGGGATAACGATGTTCAGGGGCATGGGGAGTTATCAGAATTATTTTGGCCGGGGGCTGGATAGGTTTGGGATTAAAATAAATGTATTTAGAGCAGGGGAGTACAAAACTGCTGTTGAGCCCTGGATTTCCGACAGGATGTCTGCGCCTGCGAGGCGGGCGACTGCGGCGTTTCTTGATGACCTATGGGCGCAATATCTTGGCGGTATTGTTGGGGCGAGAAATATAAGCAAGGCGGATCTTAACAAGTATATTTCTGATTATGCGCGAATTCTTGCCCAGCACAGGGGGAACTCTGCTAAGGCTGCGAAGGCGCACGGGATTGTGGATATTATTGCGACTTATAACGAGGCGATTGCTCTTCTCGGGGAGGGCAGCCGGATAAACTGGCAGGATTATTACAGGGCTGTTCAAAGGCGGCAGAGACCGGAGAGGGACAGGATTGCTGTAGTTGTTGCGTCGGGGACGATTGTTTCAGGGACTCAGCCGCCGGGCGCTATTGGGGCTTCGTCGTATGTTTCTATTTTGAGGAATTTAAGGGATGATGACAGAACTGCTGCTGTGGTGCTGCGCATTAATTCCGGCGGAGGCAGCGTGGCTGCGTCTGAGTCTATAAGGCGCGCGCTGCAGGAAGTAAGGGATGCGGGAAAGCCTGTTGTTGTTTCTATGAGCTCTATCGCTGCCTCGGGTGCATACTGGATCGCGACTGCTTCGGATGCAATTCTATGTATGCCGTCGACTCTTACGGGTTCGATTGGTGTTTTTGGGATGTTTCCTGATATTAGTGAATTTCTTGAGCGCTACCCGGGTATAACAACGGACGGACATGGCACAACTGCTTTTTCGAGTTTTTTACGACCTGATGTAAGTCTTACAGAAGATATGAAAAAGATTTTAACTTTGAGCATTGAAAATACTTACAATACGTTCCTGGATATTATAAGCGACTCAAGGGAGATTGAGCTTGGGGATCTCCGCAGGGCAGCGGACGGGCGTATCTGGAGCGGTAATGCCGCGGTGTCGAAGAGGCTGACTGATGGCACAGGTACCTTGGAGGATGCAATAGCGCTTGCTGCGGAAAAGGCGGGGATACTGGTGTTTAGTGTTGATTATCATGAGCCGGAAGATAGTTTTAGATCTGCTATAGTAAGGGGGCTTAGGGGGATGGTTGCTTCTGACAGGGGCGCTTTTGGCGCTTTGGGGGCGAGGCTTCATAGTTTTATGGCTGATGCGCTGTTGGCGCCTGTTTTTTCAATGCGGCCTGATAACTTGAATGCTGCACTGATTTTTGAAAATATTTTTAATGAAATACAGGCTCTCTATATTGGACCGGAATATATTGTTAGATAGCCACTTGTTTTTTTTGTTGCTTTGCTGCAAATTGGTAATTACTACTATTTATTTACCGACGAAGTGAGAACCGCGGACAAGCTGCCTGGCGGTCGCTTTGCGCGTGCTTTGCACGTATCGCGACATCCGTGTCGCTGCGCCAGATCCACTGCTAGACAGTGACGTCCATGTTGCAGAGCTTGCACAACCACCGAATAAGTGAGAGTCGCGGGCAAACGTAGTTTGTACATGACCGAACGACGAGGTGGACAAAGGGGCTCTGCCCCTTGTGAGTCGAGCGAGGAGATAAACAAAAGGTCGCTTTGCGTACCTTTTATTGAATGCGTGGAGACACGATGGATAGACTCAGAAACAGCATACTCATTGTAGATGATGATGACACAAGTATTGCGTCGTTAAAGCAAATTCTGAGTTCTGAATATAATGTTCATATTGCATTAAGCGGGCAGAAAGCTGTTGAAATGGCAGAAATGTATCTTCCGGATGTTATTTTGCTTGATATCCTTATGCCGGATATGGATGGATACGAAGTGTTTTCTTCATTGAAAAGTTCTAAAAAAACAAAAAAAATCCCTGTTATTTTTTTTACAGCGCTCGGAGCTGTTGAGCACGAGGAAAAAGCATTGATCTTAGGGGCGGCAGATTACATAACCAAGCCGTTTTCGCAAACAGTTGTCAAGCACAGGATACGAAATCAAATAAAACTACTTGACCGAGTGCACGAACTTGAAAATACCAGCAAACACTCTGCGATAATAGTGAAGGAAATTGAGTATCGCGGCACAGCTAACCCTGCGGCTGGCAATGAAAATTTAAAGGCCGTTGCCCTGCCTGTGAGCAGCGCCCGCATAAGTGAAGATGACAACTTGAAAAACAAGCTGCAAGTTATTTTTGCCAAGAATAATCAAACATTGTATTCCGAGATTACCGGCGCGATTGCTGCCAACGATATTAAACTTGCGCACAGGTTGGTACACTCCCTTAAAGGAAACGCAGGGCAGATAGGCGAAACAAGTTTGCAAAACGCGGCTGAGGCGGTTGAGTCTATGTTGAAAAGCGGAGTAACGGCAGGTTTAGATAACAGCATGAATTGCCTTGAATCAGAGTTGATGCTGGTTCTCAAAAAATTGAAGTCATTACCTGACCCGCAGGAATTGCAGGAAAACAGACTAGTTCTGAGTCCTGAACAAGTCTTGACATTGTTTGAAAAATTGGAACCTATGCTTAAAAGCGGCAATACGAAATGTATGAGATTTCTTGACGATATACGCGCTGCTCCGGGCGCAGAGGAACTTGCGATGCAGATAGAAAGAATTGAATTCCGGGCAGCGAGCCAGACACTTGAATTGCTAAAAAACAAATGGAGATTAGAATATTATGGCTAAAATCCAAAAAAAACGTGTACTTGTTGTAGATGACGAATACTCAAATATAATAGCGCTTATGGAAATCCTCGAACTTGAATATGATGTTTATGCGGAAAAAAATGGGCGAGATGCCATTGAAGTCGCGGAAAAAGTCATGCCGGATGTTATTCTGCTTGATATTCTTATGCCGGAAATGAATGGATATGAAACGCTTTCCAGATTAAAAAACTCTGAAAAGACAAGAGGGATTCCTGTTATTTTCATCACAGGGCTTTGTAGTGTTGATGATGAAAGAAAAGGGTTGATTATGGGAGCTGCGGATTATATAACCAAACCCTTTTCGCCGGCAATTGTCGAACTCAGGATTAAAAATCAAATAAAAATGCTTGAACAGCTGCGCACAATAGAGCAGATAAGCATGACCGATCAGTTGACATATATGCCCAACAGACGCAGCTTTGACGCCAGATTCAACTCAGAATGGGAGAGAGCATTGCGCGAACATACGCCGATCAGTCTTTTGATAATGGATGCGGACAATTTTAAGATATACAACGATACTTTTGGGCATATGCAGGGCGATGTTGCGCTGCAATCGTTCGCACAAGTTATTGCCGGTACATTAAAACGTCCCGGCGACTTTGCAGCGCGCTGGGGCGGCGAGGAGTTTTCGGTATTATTGCCTAATACCGATAAAAACGGCGCGCTTTGCGTTGCGGAGCAGGTGCGTAAAAACATTGAGGATATGATAATACCAAGCAATGATGAAAAAGCTGCAAAAATGACTATGAGCATTGGCGTAAATACGAAGACAGATACAGAAAGCTGTACAATCGAAGAATTTCTTTTGCGAACCGACAAAGCGCTCTACGATGCAAAGAAAAAAGGCCGGAACGCAGTTTGTTATTTCGGCAATGATGAGACTCTTTGATGAGGGCTTTAATTGCTTTTTTAATCAATATAGCTGTAAGTAAATTGAAAAAAGTAGATTGAAAAAAATCAGTATAAAGGTTATAATTTTAAAAATTAGTTTACTTCTTTAGCAGTAAAATATAGTTAACGATAAAGCGGAGGGGATGATGGCAGTCTCAAAAAATGTAATTAGTGCAATGGAAAGGTCTTCCTGGATAAGAAAGATGTTTGAAACAGGCGCTGTGTTAAAAGCAAAATATGGCGCGGAAAATGTATTTGATTTTAGTCTTGGGAATCCTAATATTGATCCCCCCGCAGAATTTTCAAAAGCGCTTTTGGAATATGTAAAAAACGCAAAGCCCGGTATGCACGCATATATGCCTAATCCGGGGTATCAGGATGTGCGGGAAAAAATTGCCGCATGGGCGAGCAAAGCCGAAGGGATAGAGATTCCGGCAGCCAATATCGTAATGACATGCGGCGCTGCAGGGGCAATGAATGCGGCGCTTAAAACAATTATTAATCCCGGCGACAATATTATTGTAGTAACTCCTTATTTTGCGGAATATGATGGTTATATAGCGAATCATGGTGGCGAAATTATCCGTGTTTCTTCTGCTGATGATTTCGACCTTGTTCCGGAAAATATCGAAAAGGCAATAAACGAAAAAACTCAGGGTGTAATTATCAATTCTCCCAATAACCCATCAGGAAAAGTATATAACGAGGGTGCGATAGCAAAGCTTGCTGCAATGCTTGAGCGAAAAAGCCAGGAGCGGGGCAGGGCTATCTATCTTTTAAGCGATGAACCTTACAAAAAAATCGTATATGACGGGATTAAAGTGCCTTCTGTTATAAAGGCTTATAAGCACAGCATTATTTTGACTTCTTATTCAAAAGACCTTTCGCTTCCAGGCGAAAGAATTGGCTGGCTTGCGGTTAATCCGGAAGCAGAGGACATAGCGAACCTCATGGGCGGGATAATAATGTGCAACCGAATCCTGGGGTCTATTAATGCTCCGGCTATAATGCAAAAAGTTGTTGCAGAACTTCAGGGCGTAAGTGTTGATGTTGATTTTTACAAGAAAAAAAGAGACAGGCTTTCGGAAATACTTGGAAACATTGGTTATGAGTTTACAAAGCCCGAAGGAGCTTTTTATCTTTTTCCAAAAGCTCCTGGCGGCGACGACTTTAGAGCAAAAGATGTTCTTCTAAACGAGAAAATTCTTGTGGTCCCTGGCACAGGATTCGGTACGTCAGGGTACTTTAGAATTGCTTATTGTGTTGCAGACAAAGTTATTGAAGGCGCTGCAGCCGGGTTTAAAAAAGCATTTGATGAGTTAAAAAAATAGCCGACAATATGTTTAAAATATTATGAAACCAGAAGATATTAGATTAATTCTGCTAAATGAGTGCTCTTTTTTTGATAAAAACGGATTTGACAAAGATATTGATTTGTATATCTCACTCATTGATCAAAAAAAATACAAACAGGCAGCGTTTTTATATAAAAAACGTTTAATTCCTCGCTATCCTGATGAACTTACAAGGGTTCGCATTATAAGATATTACAGAAAAAACGATCCGCGCTTTAAGGAAATATATGCAGAAGCTGTAAGGGAAATACTTGAAAAAGTAGTTATATCGGTAAAAAAACTTATTTCTTATATTTCTTCCACATTTGAAGGCAAAAACAACAACCCGTATGAAATTTTGAAAAAAATTGATCTTGCATTAAGGGTTATTCCCAATGCAAAAGGGGAAGGGTTTGTTTTTGTTGAAAGGCTTGGAACATACTCCATTATGCTTAACTATATGCCTGAGAATTTTAATACAGCTTTGGATATTTTGAAAAGATATTTTGACAATACGCTTTTTGTAAAAGTAAAAGTAGAAACAAAGCCAGTAAAACCAGAGCCATATAGTTATAAACCCGAGAAAAAGCAGGTGCCGGTAACTATTGATCTTGATAAAATTGTTTTTACAGAAGAAGACATCAGGATGATCTGCATAAACAGCGATATAAAGCCAAGATCGCTCCAGGTTCTTTCGTACTGCAAACTTTATTGGAGACAGATATTTAATCCTGAGTTTGAGAAAAAGATTTTTCTTTACTCGAAAAAATATGATACATTGCACTTTAGGATTTTTCAGATAATAAAAAGTTATCGCATTAAAAAAATAACAGATGACGTTATTCTTCTTGAGATATATTCTCTTCTTTCGAGCAGCTATCAGTATAATCTTAAAGAAGATATTTTTATGCAGCGGGCATGGCGGCAAATAAAGCCTGTTGATGTGCCGGAGAGTGCACCCGCTCGCCGCGAATTGCCGGAAAGCTCACAGAGTTTGGTTCGGCGGGATGCCAGAAAGTTGTTGCCTGAAAAAACTGCTGCCCCTACTGTTGCTATTTCTCTTGCAGCTCCCGCGGAAAAGGAAAAGGCTGAAAAAGTTGAAAAAGTTGTTGCTGCAACCAGCCATGTAAGCGCGTACGGACAAGCAAGTGCGGCTGCTGGCGCAGGTGCAGTAAAAGATGAAAAAGATAAAGCCGGGGAAGCTGAAGAAGTCAAAAGATTAAGAAATATAAGATACAAGAGTGATGCCCAAATATATTCTATTCATGATCGGATTGAAAAATTTTGCCTCGGAGATTATTTTAATGCACACAATGAATTTTATGAGCTTCTCCCGAAGCATATAGATAAACATCTTGAAAATCGCTGGAGGATCAATGCCAAAAAGGATCCTTATATACTTAAAGGCGCATCGTATATAATAATAACTTTTATTACAGATAATTATAATATTGTATCTCCGGATTGGGCAGAAAGCGTTTCCAAAAAGGAAGTAATGAATATAGGATTTGATGTGCCTGAACTCGAGCCTATAATTGTTTCATGTATAGAAGAAATTCGCATTAGACGCGCCGCGGCGTAAGTTTGCTTACCCCCCCGACCATTGTTTTCCGACAATGGTCGGGAAATGCTTTACCTTACAAGACCAATCATAATTGAGCTGCCCTGCCTGTCTATTTGAAAAATCTTTCTGTTGCCGGGTTTGTTAAAAGTAGTATAAAAAGATCCTATATCTGTAATTGGAATATCATTAATTTCCTGGATAACATCTCCTTGTCTTAAGCCTGCAACGGCAGCAGTGGAATCTGGAATAACAGAGGTAATTACTACTCCTTTTTTGGCTTCTGTTCTTGCTTCTCTCCTTAATTCATCAGTAATATTCCTTACAACTATTCCTGGCCATAAATCTCTGCTGCCCTGAATCTCGCCTTCTGCTGCTCTTTGTTCGATCCTGACATTTAAGCTCATTTCTTCTCTGTTTCTTATTATTGTAAAGCGGTGATTTGAACCCGGCTCAAGTCTGCCTATTACTCTTGTAAGATGATCTGCGTTTTGGATATTTTCATTTCCAATTCGGATTATATAGTCGCCGGGAAGAAGTCCGGATTTATATGCCGGAGAATTTCTAAAAAGATTAAAGACAACAGCGCCTCTGATATTTTCAATGCCAAGAGATCGTCTTAAATCTTCTCCTGCTCTGCCTACAAAATCTCCTACGCTTACGCCAAGCCAGCCGTAGGTTATTCTTCCTGTGGCAATAAATTCATTTATTGCTCTTTTGGAATTGTTTATTGGAATTGCAAAACCAACGCCGGCGCTTCCGCCTGATGAAGAGGCTATCCATGTGTTAATGCCTACAACTTCGCCGCGCATGTTAACAAGAGCGCCGCCGGAATTACCTGGATTTATTGATGCATCTGTCTGTATGTAATCTGTAAATCTTGTAATGCCTCTTACCCCCTGCCTGCCAAGAGCGCTTACAATACCCATTGTAACTGTTGATTCAAATCCAAAAGGGCTTCCTATTGCAAGAACAAGATCTCCTACTTCAAGGTCATCAGAATCGCCAAGCGCTGCAATGGGAAGTTTATCCGGCGATTCAAACATTATGAGGGCAAGATCTGTTCTGGAATCATTCCCGATTATTTTTGCGTCAAACTCTCTTCCGTCATTAAGCGTGACTCTAATTTCTTGCGCTCTTTCTGCAACATGATTATTTGTAAGAACATATACTCTTCTTCCATCCTGTCTTACGATGACTCCGGATCCAAGACCGGGGCGTCTGAATTCCCTCGTCTGCTCGCTTTGCTGCGGATTTTCTCTGAAGCCAAAAAAACCTCCAAATGGGTTTCTAAAACCGGGGAATGTTTGCTGCACTACTTCTACTGTATTAATGTGAACAACTGTTGGAAGCACTATCTGGGCAATACCGCTGAATGAAAAAAAGACCTGTTCTCTGGTATCTGGAACTCTTCTTGGATTATTTTCTTCTATATTACTAATTTGCGGGAGCGAGGTGGTAAGGGTTCCTTGCGCCGAGCCGCCGGTTTCTCTTATTGGCGAAGAAAAAAGGGTTTGGGAGAAAATTATTAAAGAAACCGCTATGAATAATAGTATAACTCCTGAGAATTTTTTCGATTTCATCATCTTTATAAGCTCCTTAATCATATTTATATCCTCATTTATTATTTCTTTTAAAGTCGAGATAACTAAGAGAAATATACAAACATATTTAAAAATTGTCTAATTATAATTTAGTTACAAATTTAAACAAAATGTTAGGAAATGTTAAAGTAAGTTTATAGATTTATCAGCTGGAATATCTTAATATATTATACTTTTTGTTTAACACAGGAGTTAAATATTGATAAAAACAGGAAAAAATGAAAGAGTTTCACTTTTTTTGATGAGATTTTTTCCGGCGTTTATACTTTTGTTTTTACCTTGTTCTTTTATATTTTCGCAAGAAAAAACCAGCATTGAGTATCAGGATAGAATAAAAATTATTGATGTTGAAACAGCAGTCAGAATGGCTGTTTCTGAGAATTTGGCGCTTCAGGCTCAAAGGCATTTGCTTTCAGCAAGGAGAAGAAGCAATGCTACAAGGTTTAATGCGCTTATGCCAACAGCTACGCTTTCTTCGGCTTTGGCAAGACCAAATGAAGTAATGCCGCCAATTCCTCACCACTGGAATTTATCCTGGCAGCTTAATACGCAGCTTGTTTTATCTGCGTCAATAATTAATGGAATAAGATATCTTGCTCAAGACTATGAGCTGGGGCTTATAAATTATGCGGATTTTGAAAGCAGGTTAAAAAGAGATGTAAGAAAACTGTTTTTTTCCTTACTTGTTATGGAAGAAAATATTAAAGTCATGGAAAGCACAATAGAACTTGCGGAAAAAAGTTTCAGGCAAGCAGATATTAATTTCAGGCACGGGCTTGTGTCTGAGCTTGACAAGCTCCAGGCACAGGTAACTCTTGAGAGTCTTAGGCCTGATTTTGTTGAAATGGTAAATACTCTTCACACTTCCAAGCTTTCATTTAAAGAAATACTGGGGCTCGACAGCAGAGATAATATAAGACTTAAAGGGGTGCTTGAGCCGGAAATTTTTGAATTGAATATTGATGATATTGTGTTTTCATCTATTCCAAACAGATTTGATATCAGAAGGCTTGTGCAGCAGATAAAACTTCTTGAGACCGACCTTTCTGCATCGAGGAACAGCAGAATCCCTTCTCTTGTTTTAGGGTATTCAAAAAACATGGCTTTTGCAGGTGATCCTTTTAGAGATACTCTTGGGGATAGTGATAGGTGGAATGATACTACAGGAAGGTTTTCTATTGCGGTATCTCTTGATGTAGCGAGTCTCATACCATTTTTGTCTCGGGACACAGAGATTAAAAATAGAAGAGACAGGGTAAAGGCGCAGGAAGCAGAGCTGGCAAGTGCAATAAGGCAAGCGGATATAGAGATAAGAAGAATTGCGATGAATATGGAAAAATCAATAAATAAAATAAGGTCGCTGGAGCTAAATGAAAGACTTGCGCAGCGAACGTACGAACTTGCTTTTCAGGGTTTCAATGCGGGTACCGTAGAGTTATTAACTCTTGAAAGAGCAATGAATCAGCTTTTAGAAGCAAGATTAAGAATATTGCATGAAAAATTTAATTACCAGGCAGCGCTTCTTGATTTTGAATATGCAATTAACAGATCGTTGGGAGATTTTAGATGAGAAAAAAAAATAAAATTATACTTGCTGCGGCGGGTATAATAACTATATTGGCGCTGGTAGCAATATCTGTTTATTTCAGACTTAATGCAGAGTCCAGACAGACACAGGCAAGAGGCAGGGGCGGGCCTACAATATTTGCCGTGGAATCAGCAAGGAGTCAAAAAGGCGAGCTTGCGGATCATATAAGAATAAATGGCAATGTTATGCCTGTAAGAAATATAGATATTTTCCCTGATATTGCCGGAAAACTAAGCAGGCTTCCTGTAGCGCTTGGAGATAGGGTAACAGCAGGGCAAGTTATTGCAGAAATAGATCCTTCGCGGCCCGGGCTTTCATTTGCATTAAGTCCTGTAAGATCAACAATAACAGGTACAGTTACTTCTCTTCCGCATGAAGTAGGCGCAACCATATCTTTAGCCACTGCTGTAGCTACAGTCGGAGATCTTACTCGTTTGCAAATTAGAACAGAAGTTCCGGAAGCGCATGTGGGAAATATAGGTATAGGCACACGAGCCAATGTTTCCTTTGTTGCATGGCCAGGAAGAATTTTTACTACGCGCATTGTTGAAATAAGCCCTGTTGTAAGCAATATTACAAGAACAATAAGCGTAAGACTTGAATTTGACAGAATTTATCCGGAGCTTAAAGCAGGAATGTTTGCCTCCATAACAATGTTTACAGAAACCAGAAGCGATATAATAATTGTTCCTGCTGCTGCTGCTGTAATTAGAGAAGGCGGAAGATTTATTTTTGTTATTGAAGATGACAAAGTAATTATGACGCCGGTTACTATAGGATTAACTGTTGATGGAATGACCGAAATAACTTCCGGTATTTCTGAAGGTGTGGAGATTGTAGTAAGAGGACAAAATCTTCTTGATGATGGTGCTATGGTTAATGTTTTGAACAGACCGGGAACAAATGGAGGCAGCGATTAATTATGGTATTATCCAAGTTTTCTGTTGGGCGGCCTGTTACTGTTATAATTATATTCTCACTTCTTGTAATAATTGCGCTTTTTACTGTTCCCAGACTCAACATAGACCTTTACCCGCAGTTTAGTCCGCCGGTACTTCTTGTTTTAACAACACATGATGGCGCAGCTCCCGAAGATGTTGAAAAAAATATCACAAGACTTTTAGAAGGAACTCTTTCCATTGTCTCTGATTTAAGAGAGCTAACATCTGTTTCATCAGAAGGAAGAAGCCTTATTACGCTTGAATTTGACTGGCGCAAAGATATGGCCGAAGCTGCCAATAATGTAAGAGACAGAATTGAGTTTGTAAGGCGCAGACTTCCGGATGGGGTAGAGCCTCCTGTGGTATTTAAGTTTGATCCTGCAGCACAACCAATAGTTGTTTTAACAATGGAAGGTACAAGGTCTTTTGCAGAGCTCAGAGAAATTGCAGAAGATATAGTGCAGCCCAGAGTAGAGCAGATCCCTGGTGTTGCGCAGACACTTATAAGAGGCGGCTTGGAGAGAATTGTAAAAGTTGAAGTGTCAAAAAACAGGCTCGAAGCTTTTTCTCTTACAATAACAGAAATTGCATCTGCGCTTGCTGCTCAAAATGTAGATGTGAGCGGCGGCAGTGTGGAAGCAGGCACTTTAGAATATCTTGTAAGAACCAGGGGGGAATTTAATTCAATTGAGGAAATTGCAAATACAGTAATTGCAAGACGAGCTGCACACCCCGGAGCTCCTTTGGTTCCGATAAGGCTTCGCGATGTTGCAGATGTAACCGAAGGCTTTAGGGATATGGTTTCAACAGTATTTATCAATGGTCAACCCGGTATTTATATTAATGTGCGAAAGCAGAGCGGAGCAAATTCTGTTGCAACTGCAGATGCTGTTATTGCAGAACTTGACAGGATAAACAGAGCGCTTCCTGCAGGTGTAAATGTAAGGGTTCTTAGAGATGCAACCGTACTTATAAGAGACTCCATCAATCAGGTAACGACTTCCGCAATAATCGGCGGTATTTTTGCAATGATTGTTCTTTTTATTTTTTTAAGGTCTCCAAAGAGTACCTTTATTATTGGGTTGGCAATTCCAATCTCATTACTTATAACAATGATGGGTATGTTCTTCGCCGGATTAACGATAAATGTTCTTTCTTTGGCTGGGTTAACTCTTGGCGTAGGTCTGGTTATAGACTCCTCTATAGTTATGCTTGAAAATATATTTAGATACAGGGAAAAAGGCACACAGCTTAAGCCTTCGGCAATTTTGGGAAGCAAGGAAGTGGGAAATGCAGTAACTGCTTCGGTAATTACCACAGTATGTGTTTTTCTTCCGGTTTTAATGTTTAGGGCAGATCTTGGAATGATGGGAGTAATGTTTAGCGACCTTGCATTTACGGTAATTGTTGCTCTTATGTCTTCGCTTTTTGTTGCTCTTGTTTTAGTTCCGGTTCTAGCCAGCAAATATCTAAAATTATATACAAGAAAACAAAAACCTTTAAAAAACCCCTTTCTTTTGAGAGTTGATAATATATTTGAGAATTTTTTTGTTAAAATAGAAAACTTTTATAGAAGAGTACTTATTGTTGTTCTTAACAAAAGAAAGACAACTATTTTTATTGCATTTTTGATTTTTGGCAGCTCTTTAGCATTACTGCCTTTTGTTGGTATGGAGTTTACTCCTGCTGCTTCAGAAGATGAGGTAATATTAACTGTTGAACTTCCCACAGGAAGTACTCTTGCGACCACAGAAGCTGTTATGGACAGACTTGAGCAGATAGTTCTTGATGAAGTAAGAGGATTTAGAAATATTATTAAAACTACCGGAGTAACCGGAGGAGCTTGGGGTGGTAGAATCGGAGGGTCGCATCGAGGAGAGCTTTCAATAGGCCTTCCTCCATTCAGGGAAAGAGAAGAATCTGCAGAAAGTATAAGAAATAAACTGCGCGCTCATTTTAACCAATTTCCGGGAGTTAGATTTAATTTTAGGACAGGCGGCGGAAGAGGACCGGGTCGTGCATTCCCTGTTGAAATTCTTGTAAAATCCAATGACCTTGATCTCATGATAGAAACAGCTAACGAAATTAGGAGAATCCTTGAAGTATATGTTCCGGAAGTAACCGAGCCATCAACAGACCTTGATAGCAGTTTGCCCGAAGTAAATATTATTTTTAACAGGGAAAGACTTTATGAATTTGGTCTTACAGCAAGAGCAGTTGGAAATGAAATTAGGGCAGCCATACATGGTGTAACTGCATCGATATACAGATCCGGGGAACATGAGCTTGACATTGTTGTAATACTAAGAGAGGAAGATAGAAGAAGCATTCCCGA
This sequence comes from Spirochaetota bacterium, assembly GCA_009786125.1. Taxonomy (GTDB): domain Bacteria; phylum Spirochaetota; class Spirochaetia; order CADAEX01; family CADAEX01; genus WQTU01. The sequence continues at coordinate 10,753 of WQTU01000116.1, read as the reverse complement.
TCTTTCAACGATATATGTTACCAATAGCAGGGGCGATTATATTCCTGTATCAAGTTTTGCATCTATGGAAATAGGATATGGACCTGTAAGCATTAGCCGCAGCGAGCAAACAAGAGTTATACGCGTTCGCGGAAGGCTTGAAAGAGGCGCCGCGCTTAATGTAGTGCAGAGACAAATAGAAGAAGCTATTCAAAGAAACCTTGTTCCAAACGATGCTGTAAGGATTGAATATCGCGGCGACCATGGCGAACTAATGCAAACCAGAATGGCTCTTATATCAATTGTAGTTATTGCTTTATTACTTGTTTTTGGTGTTATGGCAAGCCAGTTTGAATCATTTAAAGACCCTTTTATAATGTTTCTTACCATTCCGTTTATGGTTATAGGTGTTGCTCTTATTCACCTTGTTTTGGCAAAGCCGTTTAGTCTTTTTTCGATAATAGGGATTGTAATGCTTATAGGCATAGTAGTTAGTAATGGGATTGTTTTGGTTGACTATATCAACCTTCTTGTAAAAAGAGGGCTTCCGCTTGGCGAAGCTTGTGTTGAGGCAGGAGTAAAGAGACTGAGACCAATTCTTATGACTACACTTACCACAGTTCTTGGATTAACTCCATTGGCTTTTTTCCCTGGCGAGAGTTCCGAGCTTGTGCAGCCAATAGGGCAAACAGTTATTGGCGGATTAACAACAAGCGCTATAGTAACATTAGTTTTTATACCAGTAATGTATTATGTGTTTAACAAGAGGAAAATGAGTAAGGCAGGAAGATTATGAAAAAAATTGAAATAATAGCTAACTTATCAGTTGAAGCAGACATAATGGATATGCTCAAAGAAGTTGGCGTGAAAGGTTATACAAAAATACCTGTTGTTCATGGAACCGGTAATTCAACTCCTAAAATGGGAGATTCTGTGTGGCCCGAGGAAAATTTTATGCTGATGATTTGTATAGAAGAAAATATGGTTCCGGTTATCAAAGACAATGTTAAAAAATTAAAAGAAAAATTTCCCAACGAAGGGATAAAATATTTTGCATTTGAGGTAGAGCATATATAAAAATGAAAGCATCTGTACTTATTATCGAAGATGAAATTGAAATCGCTGAACTTATAAAACTTTATTTAAATAATGAAGGTATTGATGTTTTTCATACAGATAATGCAGAAGCAGGTCTTTTAATAATCAAAGAAAAAAAAATAGACTTGATTGTTCTTGATATAAATCTGCCGGGAATGGATGGCTTTGAATTTCTTCAGACAATAAGAAAAGATTATGATACTTCTGTTGTTATTGTTTCTGCAAGGCAGGATGATGAAGATATGATTCTTGGGCTTGGAGTAGGCGCTGATGATTATATAACAAAGCCGTTTTCACCAAAAGTTCTTGCAGCCAGGGTAAGGGCAAATCTAAGGCGTTATATGAATTTCGAAGAATTAGAGAAAACAAAAACAAAAACAAAAACAAAAACAATTAAATTCATGGATTATGTTGTTGATGCCGAAGCATACCTGATTAAAAAAGAAGATAAAAAAATCTCTCTTTCTCCAAGAGAGTTCGAAGTTCTTTTGTATCTTCTTGAAAATACAGGAGCCCCTAAAACGCCGGAGGATATTTATAAAACTGTGTGGGGTAATAGTTTTGGAGACCTTACAACAGTTGCTGTTCATATTCAAAGGCTTAGAAAAAAACTTGAAAAAAATTATACTTTGCCTGAGATAATAGAAACAGTTCATGGCATCGGATATATAATAAGAAAGGAGACTCTTTCTTGACTTTAAAAACAAAAATATTTGGAGTTATTATTGCATTTTCTTTTTTTCCTTTGATTTTTTCTTTTTCTATGTTTGTTATAAACAACCAAATGGGTTTATATGATCAGAATAATGTTCAGAGACGTCATATTTCCAGATGGCTAAAAAACGAATTTTATCCTGTAATTAATAGATATGGTTTTAGCAAGCTTAAAATACCGCCAGGTATGGATATTTGTATAGTAGACAGCGAAGGAGTAGTGCGATTTTCGAATATTTTGGAAATACCGGAAGGATCTGATATTTCGCAAACAATTTCCGAATATTATAAAAGCAGGCATAGGCAGAGCAATAATTCCATTACAGAAAATTTTATTTACAATAATGAAAGGTGGCGTGTCTTTATTATGTATGGCGAAAATATGCCGGACTTTGGAACGCGTATGCGCTTTCCGCTAGAGAGAATATTGAGAATTATGCTTTTTACCACTATTTTTGGCATAGTTCTTGGGGTTATTTTTTTGAGGGTGGTGTTAAAATCTGTAAATAGTTTGAGCATAGCAGTTGCAAAAATAAGAGGAGGTAATTTTGATTTTAAACTAAACCCGAAAGGAAACGATGAGTTTTCTCTTCTTACTGCTTCTTTTGACCAGATGCGGCAGGCGCTCAAAGATGAGCAGGAAGCTAAATCAAGATTTCTTATAGCGATATCGCACGATTTAAAAACACCGCTTACAAGTATTAAGGGATATATCGAAGCAATAAATGACGGAATGGCTTCTGATTCCGAAAGTTATAAAAAATATTTGGGGATAATTTCGAATAAGACAAATGTTCTGGAAGAAAGAATTTCGGATTTAATAAGTTTTGCTGCAATGCAAAAAGGCGAAATGATATTAAAAGCCCGTGAAATATCTTTAAAGCTGTTTCTTGATAACCTTAGCGTTATGTATAAGGAAGATTGCGGGCTTATGAATAAAAAATTTATTTATAAAAACACTATTCCTGATTCTTTAAAAATAATATGTGATCCTGTTCTCTTTGAGCGCGCGCTTGAAAATCATTTTACAAATTCAATTCGTTATACTTTTGACGGTGCAGAGATAACGCTTAACTGTTATATGGAAAGCAATATGCCGGAGGGGAACTCTTGCTCTCAGCAGCTCGTCTGGCGGGAAATACCTGTGGTGGAAATATCCGATAATGGAAGCGGGATTGATGAAAAAGATATCCAGCATGTGCTTGAACCCTTTTATAAAGGCAGCAACTCGAGGCGCGAATATGGAATGGGGCTTGGGCTTTCGATTTCAAGGTCTATTTTTCAGATTCATGGCTGGGATGTTTTTGTGTTTTCGGAAAAGGGAAAAGGCACAACATTTAAAATTATACTTGGCAAGCCTGGAGAGTAGCCAAAGGCGGCGGCGGATGCAGGGCTTTGCTCTGCGGTCGCTTTGCACGTAATACCATTTATTGATTCAAAAAGCCGTATTTCTTCAGCATCTCCTGCGCATCGCTTATACCAAGCTCATAAAGCTGCAAAAGTTTTTCTCTGTTTCTGTCAACCCTGCTGACCTTAAGGTCCTTGCTGGGACGGAGAATAATTGCCTGCCCTGCCTGCTGCGCTGCTTCGGCATAAGCCAGGCACTGATTGTAACGCTTTACTCTCATTTTAAGGGCATGTATCAGTTTTTTTTGCCCAAAATAAAAAAGCCAGTCAGGAGGGCGAAATTCTTCTTTTTTTTGAAACCCTGCAGGGGTTGTAAGCACGACTACATTATGTTTATAGCCGTCAGCTTCGGCTTTTTTTAACGGAATAGCTTCTGTAACAGCGCCGTCAAGATATTCTTTTCCTTTATATTTGACTTTATTCGAGGTATATGGCATTGATGAAGAAGCTTCCAAAGTGGTTAAAATATCTGCATTGGTCATCTCCGGGCATTTTTCAAAATATGCCGGCTCGCCGGTTTCACAGTCTGTGCAAACCGAAATAAAGCGAGCAGGGGATTTATAAAAAGTTTCCCAGTCAAAGGGTAAGTATTTGTTTGGAATTTGATTGAATACAAAATCTTTGCCGAATATTGAGCCTGTGGTTAAGAGGCTGCGGATGGAAAAATAGCGCGGGTCTCCGTGAAATTGCTTGAGTATTTGGAGATTGCGCCCGCGTTGACGTGAAATATAGGAGCTGGCCATACATGCTCCTGCGGAAACCCCGATTATATACGGGAAGTGGACCCCTGCATCCAAAAAGGCATCCAATACTCCTGCTGTGTAGTTTCCCCGGAGTCCGCCGCCTTCCAGAACAAGACCGCATTGTTTTAGATCAAAAGTGCTGCTTGTTGTTCTATTTTCATTCTTGTTATTCATTCTATAATTCTTGCGACCTTTTCATTAGTTTTTGAAAGGCTGTTTTCCCTGACTCGAAAATTATGTTTATTATATGTAAGATTTTAAAAAAAAGCAATAATTCGAGTTGCTTTATCGGACTAAAAAAGGGTTGCTTTTTTGCAGCACTGGGCTACTATTAATATCTATTCTTAATTTTAATAAAAGGGGGCAAAGGATGATTACATTTTTAGCTGCGATTGTTATGTTGGTAATCGGATATGTGATTTACGGTTCCATTGTGGAAAGGGTGTTCAAGCCATGCCCGGCTTTAAAAACACCTGCAATGCGTAAGGATGCTGATGGCGTTGATTATGTACCCATGAACTGGAAAAAAGTTTTGCTTATCCAGTTTATCAGCATAGCGGGTACGGGTCCTATTTTTGGCGCTATTGCCGGAGCAATGTGGGGACCTGCTGCTTATTTTTGGATAGTCTTTGGCTGTATTTTTGCCGGCGCAACGCATGATTATTTATCCGGGATGTTGTCTGTGCGTAACAACGGGGCATCTGCTTCGGAAATAGTGGGCAAGTATTTGGGAAGCACTCCGCGTAACATCATGCGGGTTTTTTCCATAGTGTTGCTTATTCTGGTTGGAACAGTATTTATTACAAGCCCGGCTATGATTTTCAACAGCCTTATGATTTTTAAGAATCTTGCTGCTGAGGGGACCAGGCATTTTCTTTTTATAGCTATAGTTGTGATTATTATTTACTATATTGCTGCTACTATATCGCCTATCGACAAAATTATCGGGCGAATCTATCCTGCATTTGGGGTTTTGCTTACTTTTATGGCAGTGGGAATACTTATTACGCTGTTTACAAGCGGGCAGATGCAGAATGCTCCTGAATTTGAATTTAGAAATTTTCACCCAGCCAAGATGGCGATATTTCCATTTCTTTTTATTACGATTGCCTGCGGCGCAATTTCCGGCTTCCATGCTACTCAGGCTCCGCTTATGGCGCGATGTATGAGGAACGAAAAAGAAGGGAGAAGGATTTTTTACGGCTCTATGGTTCTGGAAGGTGTTGTTGCAATGGTTTGGGCAGCAGCAGCAATGACTTTCTTTGGCGGGACAGAAGGGCTTTCCAAGGCAGGGCCTGCGCCGGTTGTTGTAAACACTGTTTCAATTGCACTCATGGGAACAGTATTGGGGACTATTGCAATAGTTGGTGTAATATTTTTTCCGATAACATCCGGGGATACTGCATTTAGGGCAGCTCGCCTGACTCTGGCAGATTCATTTAAGTTTTCGCAGAAGCCTATTAAAAACCGCCTTCTGCTTGCGCTTCCGCTTTTTGCTATTGGCGTTGCCCTAACGTGGTTTGCCATTGCAAATGCCCAAAACTTTGGCATTATCTGGCGTTACTTTGCGTGGTCAAATCAGACTCTTGCAACAATTATGCTATGGGCAGGAGCGGTTTATTTGGCGAAAACAGGAAAATTTTACTGGATAGCGCTTATTCCGGCAACTTTTATGACTGTGGTTGTTATCTGCTACATTATAATAGCTCCCGAAGGATTAAGGCTGCCTTATATGGTTGGAATAATTGCCGGGCTTGTTACAGCAGCAGCTCTTTTTGCAGCTTTTATCTACTTTATTGCAATAAAGCAGCGCGGAACTTTAGCGGAAGAGGAAGCAGCGCAGATTAGAGACGGAGAGCGGGAATAAAGGGTATTACGTGCAAGCACGCCGCGACCCTCGCTTCATTCGGAAATAAAAAAAATCCCCGACAGAACGTCGGGGAAATATGTAAAAATCCGAGGTAAAGCTTTGCTTTATCTTCCGGGAATTCTGGAGGGGATTCCGCCTGGTACGCCAGGGGCAGCGGGAACACTTGGGAGAACGCCCGCAGGGATTAAGTCTGTTGGAGTTGGTATTGGCAACGCCCTAAGCGACTCTTCAAGTTCTCTTTGTTTTGCCCGCAGCTGATTTTCATAATCGTTCATTTGAGCTCTAAGATTATTAATTTGCTGCTCTGCGTCTGAGAGAATATCAGCTTTGTCTTTTATTAATTCAGATATTGCATCCTGTGCAAATATTCTTATCTCTGCTGCAATTGCTTCCGGCGAAATTGCATCTGCTATAAGCCTGTCGAGATTGCTTTGCAAAGAAAGAGAAACTCTTCTGTTTGCGTATCTGAATGTAAGATCAAAAGTAAGCTGGTCTCCTGTTTCAATAATATTTTTAATAATCCTGCCTGCAGTGTTTGTGGCTTCCATCTGCAGATTTCTTAAAGCTATTCCTACAGTGCCTCTATAATCTCTGTCCCTGGAAATAATCGAAAGACCTGAAATATCAACATCTGCGCCGAAATTATCTATGCCTGCCGCAGATAAAAAAGATGCATTGGAAAACCTGTTTCCCAGCACAGATACATCAATACTTGAAAAATTTGCTGAAGTATCTCTTGTATCAAAAAGCCCGTCAATATTTGTGCTTATGCCCCGATGAGATGAGTCAATCAAAAACGTAAGCGGTCTTCCCAAAATTTGCTGGTCATTCGTAATATCGTTTATCCCAAGCGCGTGCCTGTCTCTGCCTGTAAAGAACGAGCCGGAAATTCTTTCTATATGTACTGATGGGGTTCTGAAAACCCGAAACCGGATGTTTCTTCCTCGCTGTCTTGAAGGCTGAACTTCGGGAGCGCTGCCACTTCTTCCTGACTCCATAAGAGCCATAACAATAGTAAACGCATCGCCGTACTGTTCTATGAATGGCAGTAATTGTTCCATTATCATTGGCTCTACAAGCGCGGAAAACCTAAAGCTGTCTATTGAGGGGAAAAGAGAGGTAACGAAATCTATGTCGGCGGAAATTGAGTTTTGAATTGTTCTGTGGCTTTGGGCGGCAATATTCTCTATGGTTCTAAGTTCATTTCTTGTGGAGTTAAGCCCGGAATTAATGGAGTTTACAGAATCGTTAGCAGCCTGGATTCTGTCTCTGGCTGCTGCTATGCCTGCAACATCTGTTGGAGAAGTTATTCTGGTGTTTGATATTTCATTTACTTCGCGTGAAAGGGTTGTAATATTCTGCCCTATTTGATCTGCATTGCTTCTTATTGTATTTACTCCGGCGTTGATTGCATTAATATTTTCTTCTATAACAACCGGGGTAGTTAATCTGTTAAGATTATCTGTTATTGCTTTTTTTACGGCATCGCGATCCGGGATAAAGTTATCTGGTAAAAACGATTCTGCCATTTCTCTTAAATCAGGCAATTCGGCAACTGTTTCCTGTTGTTGTGCGCGCTCCCTTTCTCTTCTTTCAAGAGGTCTTGCTCTTGTTTGCCTTCTTGTGCCGACTGCAAAATCTTCAAGAGCTATTTCCCGTACGCTGAACTTGCCTCTTAAGACTTCCGGCATATTAAGATCAATTACAGCTCTTCCTGTTTGGAAAAGATTTCTGTCCAAGTTATTTTTGTCTGCAACCTGAAGAGTATTATACCTGATGTATCCCCTAAAAATACTTAAGCGAAAACCCCTTATTTCTGTTTCCCCGCCGAATATTGCTTCCAAACCAGCTGTCATCCCTCTATGCGCCAAAGGGTTTAGAAGAAAAACAAAAAAGAAAACAATAAAGGAAACAAGAACAATTGCTGTTCCAAGCTTGCCTATTCCGAGCGCTCCGGAATTCTTTTTAATCTGTGAAACAAGCCCGTTAAGTTTTTTTATTTCTTTATCGTCAGCAACCGGCATTGGTTTTAAGAGATACTCATTATCTTTTTTCTCGTATATCGAGAGAATGAGATCTTTATCAGTTGTTATGAAAACTTTATTGAGAAGTTTTTTTTCAAAATTTTTTATTGTATATTTTTTCTTAAAAAAGCTATTAAGTTTTTGTGGCATGGCAATCCTCAATGTATAGAGTTTTTAATATTATTTATTCGGGAGACAAAGTTTATTATTTTGGATAAAATAGGCAGCGCTACAAGTTTTTTAACAATAGCGCTGGACATGATTTTGTCTCTGATTTTTTCCCTGTACAGCTTAATGAGTTTGCTTACTCCAAACCAAAGCGGTATGAAAAGCAGTATCATTACAATAATACTTCCTACAACAGCAGTATTGTTAAAAGATGTAAAAGGTACGATTGGCATATTATACCACTGTGTAAAAATTCCTTCCAAAGCATTTGTTGTGAGTATTCTGTAGCCTACAAAATCAAAAACCGGGTCAAAGAAATGGGCAATTGGTTTTATAATTGCAATAACAATCATCTGCATACCGAAATTTATTTTTAGAAAAAAAGTAAGGCTTAAAAGTACAAACCATATTATATTCCCTGCGGGAATTAGCCCCAGAGTTATACCGATTGTTATTGCAGCCGCAACTTCATGGGGACGGTTGTTGGCGTTGATTGCTGCTACGCTTTTAATAATCCAATTTGGAACCATAAAACCTCCGTAATTAAATTTTATCAAAAAAACATTTATTTTTCAAGAAATGCGCTGCTTTGGTGCATTTCGCAATTTAAAACTGCTGATTTATTTAATCGAGAATAAATTCGCGCAGCATCCCGAAAGGGCAATCAGCGATCCCTTAGATGCTCTTTTACAGCTTCTATTCGCTCGTTAAGTTCTTTTTCCCTTAAAGAAAGAAGCTGTTCCGGAGGACCATATATGCCTGTTTCAACTTTTAACTCTGCTTTTTGTTCAAGTAGTTTTTCATAGTAGGTTGTCCAGTTGTTTTCCTGAACAGATGTTACAGGAATTATTTTTGCTGTAGGTATCCATTCTTTGTTAAGTTTTTTTCTGGCAATAACAAGCATTATAAGTTCGTCTGCAGATAAATCAGCAAAGATTTTATTTTCGTCGCTTATGGGTTTATCTGAGGCAGCAAAGCTGTTGTATATCTTTTTATAAAAAGCGACGAAGCTCTTTTCACACTCCTGGTAATTTTCCTGCTTAAAATAGAGCCGCGGAAGAAATGGGAGGTTATGGTCAAAAAGATAATCTTCTATATCTTCTCTTTTAAGCATCGCTTCTGCTTTTTCCCATTCCCCTTCTTCTATAAGACACCAGGCTGCCCTGGCAACAATTCCGGGGTTGTTTGTTTGTTCTGCGCCAAATTCCATTATCTTATACAACTTTTGCATATCCCAGGGCGTTGCATAATAAAGAAAAAGATTTATATAAAGCTGCCATGTAAAAGGCTCTTTTCTGATAGCGTCTATTAAAACGTCATCAGCAATAGCTGCCCTGTCCCTAAGCCGCAAATAATTGGCAGATATTATTTTTCTTTCCCAAACCGGCTTTCTCATATTCGGATAAATATATACAAGAAATATAATCAAAGATGAAACTGCTGCAACAAAAAACAGCGTCAAAAAATGCGTAGACATAGAAAAAGCTCCTTTTAAAAAATATTAACTTAAAATGCTACCCAGGGATTTTCTCTTTTTTCTTCTATAATTCGAGTTTCCGGACCATGCCCTGAATATACTATTGTTTCATCCGGAAGCGTAAAAAGTTTTTCACGAATTGATTTCAAAAGCAACTTGTGATTACCTCCGGGCGTATCGGTTCTGCCTATGCTGCGGTGAAAGAGAACATCTCCGCAAAAAAGCGATGCAGATTCTTTATGATATAATGATATATGTCCCGGCGTATGTCCCGGTGTATAAATTATATCGAGCGTAATGCCGCCGACGGAGATTTTATCCATTTCTGAAAGATCTATTGCGGGCTGCGGAGATTCTTCGCTTGGAATTCCGAAAAAAGAAGCGCCGCCGCCGGAGGTTATTAAAGCATATTCCTCTTTGTGCGCAGCTATAGGGGCTTTTGTTTTTTCACTAAAGAAAAGATTCCCGCCAATATGATCAAAATGCCCATGCGTATTTATTATGTATAAAAGTTCGTATCCTTCTTTATAGAGAAAATCAATAATTTGGCTGCTTTTATCTCCAGGGTCTACTATTGCTGCTTTTTTTTGAGTTTCGCAGCAAAGAAGGAAGCTATTTGTCTGAATATGTCCAAGAGAATATTTTTTTATTAACACACTTTACTCCTAAGTCCCGGTGTCTGACCCGGGTTTCTTGTTATATTAAGGGAAAAAATAGATTGTGAAAACTAGTAAGAAGTAAAAGCAGCTCTTTTTGTTCCCTGATATTCCGCGGAATATTTATATTTATTAAAATTTTTCTGTTGACAAATTTTAATAAATATAAATATACTGGTGAACAGGAATGGAAACATGATTTTTTTACAGCTTTGTTCAAAAAAATACAATCTAATTAACCTCAATGTCTATCCGCCCTTATCTATCCCATTATCGAAGATCTCTTGTCTATTAATTTAAGGAATCGCTGATTAAATAAACTAGCTCCTTAGAATAATATCTGAGTCAACTTTTCTGACTTTTATAGATCATTGACCTTGGCTTCCTGTTAGTAAGCAAGGTTACAAAGTGATAAATCCAGTTATAATGTGCGGCAAAACGTCAGCAGAGGATAGTTAAAATAAGGATAAGATATAAAATGAACTTGAATTTTGAACAACAAGCTGTGGCACAGCGACACGACACGACACGACACGACACGACACGACACGACACGACACGACACGACACGACATTATGTAGCTCAATATCACTGTGTCAAGCACTTTATAATTTAT
>WQTU01000115.1 GCA_009786125.1 Spirochaetota bacterium | reverse complement strand
AGAATCGCCGAGGAACAACGCCGCCTGGAACAGGAAGCAGAGCAAGAACGCCAAAGAATCGCCGAGGAACAACGCCGCCTGGAACAGGAAGCAGAGCAAGAGCGCCAAAGGCTTGCGGAAGAGCAAAGACAGCGCGAGTTTCTTGAAGAGATGGAACGCCAAAGAATCGCCGAAGAACAAAGAAGGCAGGAGCTTCTCGAAGAAGTTATGGGCTCTCTCAGAAATGTGCTCGAAGAAACACGCAGTGTGTCTGCGGGCGTGGATAGAATAATGATTTATGACGAAGAACTTAGCTTAGATGATTAAGTAGAAGTATAATAATATAATTCTATATAATTATTGAGAAATGGAGAAATAGATGATTGATCGTAAAATTATAGTTATACCTGCAATATCGCTTATTGTGATTCTTTTAGCTGTTCTTGGGCTTGTACTTTTTTCCGGCTCAAAAGAAGGCAGCAGAACAGGCAATAGGGGAGTCATATCAGAATCAGAACAGATCAGAGTAAATACAATAAGACTTGCAAGAGAATATTTTGAGAAAGGCGAATTCCAGAGAGCTCTCGATCTTCTGGATAATGTTTTAATCAGAAATCCTGATGACAGAGACGCAGTTGAAGTGAGAAACGCTATTATCGCTGAAAGAAACAGGCGAACTGCAGAAGACCGGGAAAGAGAACTTGCGCTTCAGGGAGGAATACAAAGAAGTATTGATGATCTTGGGGCAACTCTCCAGGAAACCAGCAGACGAACTGCTACTCAGCAGGCAGTCGCTTCTGCTCCGCAGCCTGCTGCTCAAAGGCAAGATTTATCGGCTGCGCAAAGAGAAACACAGAGAAGGGTTGATGATTTGATAAGGCAGGGGATTGCCAAGATGAATGCCGGTCAGTACGAGGCTGCAAGAAGAGATTTTGATGCTGCAATAGCGCTTGATCCTAACTCCGCAGAAGCCTGGACACGCAAGGCAGAATCGTTTTTAAATGAAAATACCAGTCCGGACAATTTAAGGCAGGCTGTTGTCAGCGCAAGGACAGCTATAGAGAAAAACCCTAACTTTTGGCTCCCTCATTATATTCTTGGGCAGGTCTATAATGAAACAAGAGATTCTTCAAGCGCAATAGACGCATTTAGAAACGCAGCAAGGCTTAATCCTGAGAATTATATGGTTCATTATGAGCTTGGCAGGGTTTTACATTCTACGGGACAATTTGCGGCTGCACGGGCTTCGTTTGAAAGCACTGTTCACCTTAACAGAACTTTTGCTAATGGGCACTTTAGACTTGGCAGAACATTACAGGCTCTTAGGGAAGATAACAGGGCTATTGCTGCTTTTAACGAAGCAATCCGGCATAACAACAGGTTTGATCTTGCGCATTTTGAAATAGGCAATATCTTGAGAAACAGAGGCGACTATAACGGAGCGTATCAGGCTTATCTTAGGGCGCATAACATAAATCCCGGACAGCCTGTGTATGCTATACAGCTTGGCACTGTTCTCTCCTGGCTTGAGAGATACAGTGAGGCAGAAGAATTTTATCGCAAGGCTCTTGCATTGCGTCCTAACTCTGCGGATTTGAATAATAACATGGCCATTCTTATGATTAATACCAACAGGTTTGCGGAAGCGCTTACTTTTGCGCGGAATGCTGTGAATGTTGAGCCAGGGTCTGCGAGGTTTCAGCATACACTTGGGCAGGCTGCGCAGGGAGCAGGCGACCAGAATACTGCCATAAGAGCTTATACAGAGGCAATAAAACTTGATCCGAATCATTTGCCTTCGTATATAAACCTTAGTCAAATATTTGATGACAATAGAATGCATGACCAGGCTTTACAGCTGCTTTTGAGAGCGTATCAAATTGACAGAAATGATTTTGCGGTGAATAATAATCTTGGCGCTGTGTATTTGCGGAAAGGGCTTTTTAACGATAGCATAAGACACTTAACTGCAGCAATAAGAATTGTTCCGGATTCGCCGCTTGCAAGGTTTAATCTTGGAATTGCATATATAGAAACAGGAAATATTGATCTTGCAATAACTACTCTTACAGAACTTATTAGAATAGCTCCTGATTATTTTGATGCTTATTACAGGCTTGGACATCTTTATATAAAGAGGGGAGATACTCAGCGAGCGCATGAAATATTTCGTATCCTGCTCGAAAGAAACCCTAACTATGAACATCGAGCCGAAATAATGAGTCTTATGGGCTAAGTAAAGTAATACGCAGGTCCCTTACGGATGCAGCAAAAGAGCGCAGGAGACTCGCTCTTTTGCGTCTGCAAAAATTTATCTGCTTACAGGAGCATTCCTTTCAATGCTAAATGGTATATTTGCTGAACCTAATCCCGGAAAAGCAGTGCGTACTGCCATATTGCCGTTAAGAGAAACATCAAGATTATTGCCGCCTGCAATATAATTAAAAAGCTCCGCACCAACTCTGGCAACACTAATCTCTACAGGAATTCTTACAACTGTGCTTCTGTTGGGCGCTAACGCATCAATATCCCTAAGCACTGAGCTAAGCAAATGAGATCTGTTTACAGAAAGATCAAAGTTAAAGCTATCCGGATTAATTGCAAAAGTATTTCTATTAATTATATCCACAGCAAATTCAACTGTTGCTGTTCCGCGAAGCATATTTATGCCTGTAGCCCTGACATCCCGCAATGCAACATCCGGCATTTTGAGAACAGGAAAAGTTCCTGAGTGTTCCAGGCTGATTGTTGGATTAAAAAAAGGAATCGGGACCCTAATGGTAAATTCTGTTGCTAAAGTATAGTTAGCTGTATCCTGCCTGTATATATTGGTAAAAATATTAAAAAGTTCCTTGTAGTAAATAGTAACAGGAATATCAACAGAACTAATGCTCCTTCTTGCAATTGAAAGAGGCCCAGGAGAAACACCGGAAAAAAATCTATTGCCTTCTATAATCAGATCATATTTAAACCGCTCCAGATTAATAGCTGCATTGTTTGGATTATTCACATTATATCTGAAGAGAAAATCAACAGAATTAAAATTTATGCTTGTAATTCTTGCACTATCAAAAGTTACCTCAGGTTCCTGGGTTATGGCTGTTAAAGATTTACATGAAATAAGTAGTATGGAAATCAAAATTGGGAACAAAAAAATTTTTTTCATAAAATTCCTCGCTTAATATACTTGTATCATACTATATTTAGTTTTGTTAGCCCCTATTTGCTGTAAAATATTCTTTTATGGCATTTGCCAAGGCAAAATAATCTTCTCTTGTGCTGTGTATGCCTGTCGAGATTCTTATTGATTTTTCCGCTCTTGCAGCAGGGCAGCCCATTGCCAAAAGAATTTCCGATCCTGCTTTTTCATTATCTGTACAGGCACTGAAACGGCTTATGCAAATACCTTTTAAGTAAATAAATTCCATGAATGGTTCCATCTCTTTTACTTCGGGCAAGCTAAGGCAAAGTATTCCCGGCGCCCGTTTTTCCGGCGATTCAAGAATTATTTTATAAGGCAGATTCTGCAATATTTTCAAGCCTTCATCTGTTAAGGTTTTTAATCTGATGATATCTGATTTAAAATTGAGCGACAGATACTCCACAGATTTTGCAAAAGCAGAAATTGCCGGTGTATTTTCTGTTCCCGGGAAGAGCCCGCTCTCCTGGCTGCCGCCATGCCTGAACTGCTTAAGCTCAAGCTTTTTTGTAAATGCAAGAACTCCGCATCCTTTTGGTGCGTAGAGCTTGTGGCTGCTTAATGCAAAGAGGTCGCAAAAGGGCTGCCACTCATTTACAGGAAGCCGCGCTGCAGCTTGCACTGCATCGAGAAAGACAATGGCATTATGTTCTTTAGCTTTGCGGAAAATCTCTTGTATGGGCGCTATAACGCCTGTTTCGTGGTTTACCGGAGAGTAGATTATAACAATATTTTTTCCTTTGTTTTTGCTTAAAACAGCGGATAACTCTTCTATATCAATTATTCCTTTGTTTGAAACTTTTAAGAGATGATATTGCGCAGCGGACAGCGCGCCAAGATTTTTTATTACTGAAGAATGTTCTATAACTGATGATATAAAAAAAGTATTTGCACTGTTTAGTCCATTGATTCCTGCAAAAATTGCTTCTGAGCCTGATGAGCAGAAAAAGAGATTATCTTTTTTTACATTAAAATATTTTGCTATGGTTTCTCTGTTTTTTTCCATTTCTTCCCAGGCTCTTATTCCGGATGTATGGCAGTTCGATGGATTGCCCCAGTTGTTTCTGCATGATCTTTCAAACGCTCCCATGCTTTCTGTAAGCACAGGCGTTGTTGCATTGTAATCCATATATATGTTTTTTTTGTATATGCGGGTGTCTGCGATTTTTTTTAGTAATTCTTCTTTTCTTTCGCAATTGCATCCCATGTATTTTTTACTCTGCTTTTTGTATGGAAAGTTCCGACGACCTGGCAAGCCCTGATTTGGAAAGCCCCTCTATTTTTTTAAAAAGATCAGCTAGTCTGTTTCTCTCCCTCTCTGTAAGCGACGCTCTTGAAAAAATATCGCGTAAAAATATTTTCATATCTTTATCGTCAGTAACTTTAAAAAAGCCTAATTCTTTTAGGGAAGCAGTAATTCCTGCAACAAGTTCCTCTGTTTCCGCTAAGTCTATTGTTGGCGGCGCTGCTCCGGGTACCAGTACCCCATCAGTATGATGCAGCGTTGCTTTTTTAGATATCACATAAGTTATAACCTGAACAGCATGGGAAAGATTCAAAGAAGGAAAAGCAGGCGAAGAGGGGATGCTTACGCTCATGTTGCAGTGTATAATTTCTTCGTCAGTAAGACCGTGCTCTTCATTCCCAAAAACAATAGCTACTTTTCCATACTTTTTTTCAAAAATAAAATCTCCGAATTCTTCGGCGCCAAATAATCTGTACTTTCTCTTTTTGCCGACTCTTCTTGTTATTCCTGCAGCCACGGAGATATCGTGCAAAGCTTCACCCAGCGACGGGAACTCCTGGCGGTTGTTATAAACATCAAAGGCATTGAGGGAAATGTATTTAATCTGATTCTCATCATAAGCCTTTGGGCAGGCTATTCGCATGTTTGTAAAGCCCATTGTTTTCATTGCCCTGCAGGTTGCGCCAATATTGCTGCTTTCATCCGGCGAGACAAGAATTATGTAAAAATTATCCAGTATATTTTTCATTTCTTTTCAAAAACAATATGCGAAAATCTGAAATCAATCAATAGGCTTTGCTGCAAAAGTAGTTCTCATTTTTCTGATATTTTGATATTGTTTGCCGACGAAGCGAACGCTTGGAAGCTTGCCCCGCTGTCATTTGCTTGTAATATCAATTATCAAACCGACTTTGATAAAAACATAGTTATTGATGAGCGCCGGGAACTGGTAGCAAAAAAATTACAGAGTTTCTAAAAGGAGGTGTCTATCAGGTATGCCGCAAACCATAATCACAGCCGCCTGCGCCACCTCGCCCATAAAACAAGCGTTTAAAAACTAATAATAATAATTTTGTAAAATTAAGAAAGCTCCCAGCAATAAGAAAAATTGCGCGGGCGCGTAAGTTCCCCAAACAATTGCTTCGAATAACGGTAAAATTTTTTTACCAATTTCACGCAAGCCCACTACAAGGTCTGAAGCAAGGAAAAGCATACCGCCAAGTGCCAGCGGCCACAATCTTGCAGAATAAACAGTCATTCCTATTCCTGTTGCGGCAATAACACAAACCATTGTGATATACACTATACACGCCGATTTTATACTAATCGGCTCTTTGCTGCCGCGCAACGCAAATAAGCCCGCAAGCAACATAGTGGCACCCCATATTACTGCAGCTGCGGTTATCGCTGCTGAATTGTTTATCCCTGCCTTTGCTGCGCCGCTGAAAATCCCGATTAAGTAAAATACATGCGCGGCGGCAAAAGCAGCCATACCGCCGACAAATCTGTTTTTTGTCCACCGGCAGATAGGCTTAACTTGGCAATTTGTCATATCCCCGAGCCAGGAAAACGCCATGCCTGCCGCAAACCAAATACTTGGTCCAGCATTAATAAAAGCAAACACCAACCCCATAAGCACCAGCGATGAACTGATGATAATTCTTACTGTTTTAAAACTTATTTTCATAGCTTCCCCCACAAAGCGATTTGATTGATTCCCACCCGGAGATTCATTCTTTTTTTCCGCCCCAGAACATACTTGGTCTACCCCGGTTATAAGCCTCAGATCCGCCTGTTCGCCTTCAGTAAAAACCGATTCTGCGCCATCCCTGCGGAAACCCTCAGGCGCTGATTGCACAAGGGTTGTAGCCTGCTGTGTCGCAAGAAGCAAGGGTAAACCCAGCCAACGCAACAAACACGGTAACAACCAAAAATTTGATCATATTTTTCATTCTAAAAACTCCTAAGATTAATATTGATATGCCTGCCTACGGCAGAGATATAAAAAAGCAGGGGGCTTATGCCTGCATAGCTTTCTGCAAACATAGCCATCCGGCTCTTATTCAAGTGGAACGCAGCAGAGACTGCAAGAATATGTATCTTATCAAAACAATTGCCTTTATTAGGCAATTCGGGGGGGGCTTGACACGGTTTTGTGCGGCTAGTGTACTGTTGCTCTGTTGCCCGCGAGGTCTGCCCAAAATGGCAAGGGGCATTTGTGACGGGAGGCTTTTCTAAGTCGGCAAACACATTAAGCAACAACATCACCTCTTTTATAACATTATATCACGACTTTAAGCATCGAGAAAAGAAAAAAACAGGGCAACGCAGCAATTCGGAATTTAGAAAAGGCTTGCTCGAAATACCCCGAAATACACATAAAATTGTAGGCTGCAGATGAGAAACCCCCTGTTTTTCATCAATTTTGATAATATTTCGAGAGAAAAAATCCAAATTCCGAATTGCTGAGGGCAACGTCATTTAAAAATAGAGACGTGATTTAATTTAGCATCCAAGAGGGGAAAACACGGAAATCTTTGAATAAAATGGAGAAGTCGAACCCAAAATGGAAAAAGTGTGACAATGCAATCCTGAAATAGGGCTTATGCAATAGAATCTAAAAGAACAAATCAATGCTATAAGGGAGCGGTTAAGGTTTCTGTCATGTCTTGTCCATACCCTGCAAAAATGCTAATACACTTTCCCCAAGCACATCATAGTTATATCCGCCTTCCAGGATGCCGAAATAGCCGGCTCCAATTCTTTCAGCAGTTTTTTTGATCATCTGCCCCATTGTAAAATAATCTTCTGTTTTTAAGAGGAGACCCCAATCTTTTTCATGATAATCGAACCCTGCGCTGACACCAATAATGTCTGTATTTAAGCTGTCAAGAAATTCCTGAACGCTGTTCAAATAGGCTTTGCGGTTCATTTCTACAGGATTGCAAATTCTTACTGTGCCAAGACCTGAGAGGATATTCAGATTGCCATCGCCGAGATGAAGGTCAAAGTCAAGAACAGCAGCAGTTTTAATTTTGTCATTGTTCATAAGGTGCATCAAGGCAATAGCCATATTATTAAAATAACAAAACCCCCATGCGCTCTCTCTTGAGGCGTGGTGTCCCGGAGGCCGCACTGCTGCAAAAGCCGGTTCTGTCAAACCTATTACAGCTGCCTGTATCGATCCGCCTGCAGCCTTGACAGCGCAATTATATGCTGCCAGCTGGCGCATATTTGAAATATGCGTTACTGAATGCGCAGCTTCTATATCTTTGGAACTGGCGTCCATCGCTTCGATAATCTCATATTTATCGCCCAGTGCCTTCATGATAGACTCCATGCGCCCAGGTTCTGCTGCCGGTTCGCAAGAGTAAACAGAATAGAAGTCATTGTGAAAAATAACTTTCATAAAAAAACTCCTTAAATAATACCTTCTATTGAAGCAGTAGATAGAAAATCAATAATCAAAGGTATTATATTTCACTTCGTCAATAAATAGAAGTTATTCTAGCGTGCTCTTTGCAAGAGAGCAAGGGTTTTTTTCAATTATCAGTATAAATTTAAAATGTTCTGATAGAAATAAAAGAGAGAATCTGGTAGTATCCTATCATGAACAAATTTACAAAAAATATTGAGGATACATATTTTCCTCCAATAGTGGAGTTTAAGGCAGAAGCAGCCAAAAGGCTCGATTATTCAAAACCTGTGTTTAATTTAAACCAGGCAATTCCGAATTATCAGCCCCCGGATGTTTTAAAAAAAGCAATAAGGGATGAGCTTGAAAAACCTTCTTTTTGTTTTTACACATTTGACGAGGGCATTCCGGAGCTTAGGGACGCAATTGCAGATTCTTTAAACCGAACGTTTGCCAAAAAAGTATCGCGCCCCAATATATGCGTTGTGCCGGGCGCCAATAACGCTTATTACTCTATGCTTCCTGTTCTGGCATCTGCCGGGGACGAGGTGATACTTTTGACGCCGTACTATTTTAGCCACTATATGGCGCTTAAAGTTTTGGGAATAAGACCTGTTGAAATTATTCTTGACCCATCGGCGCAGGATGCAACGTCCATGTTGCAGGCTTTTTCGCTGCCTTATGAAAAAATCGAAGCAGCTATTACAGCTAAGACAAAAGCAGTTGTTTTTGTTAATCCGTGCAATCCCACAGGAAAGTCGTACACCCAGGCAGAGGTAGACAAGCTATATGAGATTTGCAGAAAGAAAAAAATATATCTTGTTAGCGATGAGGTTTACTCATGCTTTCATGACTCATATCCCAGGTCTGCATCTGTATTAAATAATAATGCTTTTCCTGAATATTGCGTTTGCATTAATTCTTTTTCAAAAACCTACAGCATTACAGGACTGCGTGTTGGATTTATATGCGCATCCGAAGAATTTATATATCACTTTATAAAAGTTCAGGATTCCAATGTTGTCTGCGTTTCAACTCTTTCGCAGGCAGCAGCGCTTGCAGGACTAAAGTTTGCCGATGAGTGGCTCAATGAAAAAATAGTTTTTCTAAGAAATAAAAAAGAGAAGTTTGTAAATCTGTTTGAAAAGTCCGTTAGCAGCTTTAAAATAGTTTCTTCGGGTTCTTTTTTTGTTTATCTGAATTACGCTAACCGCTCAATCAAGGCAAAAGAGTTGTGTTTTAAAATGATGGAAAAAGAAAATATTATAGCTCTTCCCGGAGAATATTTTGGTTCAGACCAGGATTATGCAATAAGACTTGCGCTGGGAAATCTTTTGGAAAATGAAATAGAGCCGATAATAGAAAGACTGGCAAGAATTACTTGGGGGTAATGTATGAAAAATGAAAATGAATTGATTTACACACTTTTTGAATTATACTTGTTTTACTACGGAGAACCGGAGTATCTCCTTGACAATGAAACAAAAGCTCCGTTCTTTTTTGATATAAACGCGGTCAACTCTTTTCCGTTTTATAAATCTCTTTTTATGGATTCACTTGTTTCTTTGGTAAAAAAAATAGAGGTGCCTTTTTCTGAAGAATTTATGCTTGATAAAATGGTGCTTGCTGCAGTGGGTCATTCAGGTATTCCGTTTGCAACTCTTATTGCAGACAAATTTTCTCTTCCAATGCTGTACATAAGGGATGTATCAAAAAAGCATGGTAAAAAAAATATAATTGAAGGTTCTGCAAAGCAGGGCGCATCTGCGCTCTTATTTACAGATACTCTTTCATCAAAAGCAAAAATAGAAAATGCAGCAAGAGCTCTTGAGGAAGCAAGCATCAATATAATTGGCGTTATTACAATTCTTGATTTGCTTAATGTTTCCAAAATAAAAATTGATGATCCGGCTAAGACTGGCAAAAGCAGAAAAGTGCCGGTCTATTCTCTAATAAATCTTGCAGGCATCATAAAGCGCGCGAAAAAAAGTTATTTAGCGGATAAAAAAGTAATTAAAAAGATGATTAACTGGAGCAAGGGAAAAAATGAAGCACCTGCGGACGATAATATTGCTGAGCCTAAAGCCGGAGAAAAAACTCTTGTGCTGGAAGCTCTTCAAAAAATACGGGAAAGTAACGCAAAAGAAGCTGCCCAAATACTGCTGGACATAAAAGCTGTAGCGCTTTCCGTAAAAGAGCCTTTTCGTTATGCATCGGGAATCCTGAGCCCTATTTACTGCGACAACAGACTTCTTATTTCGCACCCCGACAAGTGGAATACTATAATAGACATTATGGCAGAGATAATCGAAACAGAAGTAGGGCTCGAAAATGTAGAAGTAATCGCAGGGACTTCTACTGCTGGAATTCCTCATGCAGCGCTGCTTGCAGAATTATTCTCGCTGCCAATGGTATATGTAAAATCCGAAAAAGGGGAGATAGGGAAAAAATCAAATATCGAAGGCGCCCTTTTTTATGGCAAAAAAGTTTTGGTTATTGAAGACCTTGTGAGTACAGGAAAAAGCTCTATAGAATCTGTGAAATTGCTAAGGGAGCAAGGAGCAATAGTTGATAATTGCGTTGCTATTTTTACATATCAAATGGAGTCAGCAATAAAAATCTTTGCAGATGAAAAATGCAATCTGTTTACTGCTTCGAATTTTAAAACTCTTATTAAGACTGCGGTAGACAAAAAGTATATTAAAAGAGAAGAAGCTGAAAAAGCAGAAGACTGGAACAATAGCCCGGCAGAGTGGGGGAAAAAGCACGGATATGAGTAACAATTTTGCAGACAGGCTTATTACTTTAATTGAAGAAAAAAAGAATCCTTCTGTAGTGGGGCTCGACCCGGCAATAGAAAGCTTGCCTGCCAGTATAATCGAAAAATATAAGCTTCCTGCGCACGGCAAAGAAAATATTTTTCAGGCAGCGGCGGAAGCAGTGCTTGAGTTTAACAAGGCGATAATAGATTCAGTTTGCGACATTGTGCCTGCGGTAAAGCTGCAAGCAGCATATTATGAAGAGCTTGGCGCTGAAGGCATAGCTGCGTTTAAGGAAACTGCATCTTATGCAAAGGCAAAAGGAATTATAACAATAGGTGATGTTAAACGAAACGATATCGGGAATACCTGCAAAGCTTATTCAAACGCATATCTTGGCAAAGCAGAGATATTTGGAACAAAAGTGCAGGTCTTTGATTTTGACGCAGTTACCATAAACAGCTACCTTGGACGCGAAGGCGTGGAACCATTTTTAGAAGATTGTTCCGCTTATGGAAAGGGTGTTTTTATTCTTGTAAAAACATCGAATCCGGGCTCGGAAGAGTTTCAGGGTTTAACGACAGATAAAGGTAAAAACTATTTTGTGATGGGTCAGCTTGTTGCAGAATGGGGCAGGGGACTCAAGGGAAAAAGCGGATACAATTGCATTGGCGCTGTTGTTGGCGCAACATATCCACAAGAGGCTGCGATTTTAAGACAGAGTATGCGGGAAACGCTTTTTCTGGTTCCGGGCTATGGAGCGCAGGGGGGCTCGGCAGACGACATTGCGGACTGCTTTAATGCGGACGGGCTCGGAGCCTTGGTTAATTCCTCGCGCGGAATAATTTTTGCATACAAAAAACATAAAGATGAAAAAAATTACAGCAGATATGCAAGAGAAGCATCTCTTGTAATGAAAGAGGATATTTCAAAAGCATTGATTAAAAAAGGAATTTACAGATGGTAGATGAACAAGTGGCAAATGGAAACAACACAACTTCGAAGCGGGCAATAATTACAGTGCTTGGCGCAGACAAAGTAGGGATTATTGCAGGAGTAACGACTGCTCTTGCAAGACTTGGAATAAATATTATTGATATTTCGCAAACAACAATGCGCAATATTTTTACAATGATTATGCTCGTTGAACTTGATAAAGCCGCAAAACCGATTCAGGAAATTATCGATGACCTTGAAAACGAAGGCAAAAAACTTAATGTCGAAGTAAGGCTTCAGCTCGAAGAAATATTTAAGGCAATGCACAGAATATAGGAGCATAAAAAATGCTGATTCCATCAGAGATTGTAGAAACCATAAAAATGATTCACGAGGAAAACCTCGATATACGAACAGTTACTGTCGGCATATCCCTGCGCGATTGCTGCGACAGTAGCGGCAAAAAATCAAGGGAAAAAATATACGAAAAAATAACACGGATTGCAGAAAAGCTTGTTAAAACAGGCGAAAATATTGAAAAAGAATATGGTATACCAATAATTAATAAAAGAATATCTGTAACGCCTATTTCACTTATTGCAGAATCATCCGAAGATGAAAACTATACAGAATATGCGGTAACGCTCGATAAAGCAGCAAGCATCTGCGGAGTAAATTTTATAGGCGGCTTTTCCGCTCTTGTGCATAAAGGCTACACAAAAGGAGACAAAATTCTTATTGATTCAATACCCGAAGCGCTGGCAGTAACAGATAAAGTTTGCTCATCTGTAAATCTTGCTACAACCAAAGCAGGAATAAATATGGATGCAGTGCGCCACATGGGGATCATAATCAAAGAGGCTGCGGAGAAAAGCGCCAGCAAAAATGCTATTGGGTGCGCAAAGCTTGTTGTTTTTGCAAATGTTCCGGAGGACAATCCTTTTATGGCAGGCGCTTTTCATGGTGTTGGCGAGCCCGAAACCACAATTAATATTGGAATAAGCGGACCGGGTGTAATACAGAATGTTATTAAAAAAGCAGGCTTGCAGGCAGATTTTGGCGTTGTTTCCGAAGAGATAAAAAGAGCTGCATTTAAAATAACAAGAGTAGGCGAGCTTGTAGGGCGGGAAGCTTCCCGCAGACTCAAAATCCCATTTGGCATTGTAGACCTTTCGCTTGCGCCAACACCTGCACGCGGAGACAGCGTTGCCCATATTCTCGAAGAGATGGGGCTCGAAGTTTGCGGTACTCACGGAACAACTGCTGCTCTTGCTCTTTTAAACGATGCAGTAAAAAAAGGCGGCTCAATGGCATCTTCGTACATAGGCGGTTTAAGCGGCTCCTTTATTCCTGTAAGCGAAGATGCAGGAATGATAGCTGCTGTAAAATCCGGTCATCTGAATATTGAAAAACTCGAAGCCATGACTTGCATCTGTTCTGTGGGGCTTGATATGATAGCAATCCCGGGTGATACTTCGGCAGAAACAATTTCCGCAATTATTGCAGATGAAGCTGCCATAGGAGTTATAAACAATAAAACCACGGCAGTAAGACTAATACCTGCGCCCGGAACAAAAGTAGGCGATATTGTTAATTTCGGAGGTTTGCTTGGAAGCGCGCCTGTTATGAAGGTAAGTAACGCTTCAAGCGCTTCGTTTATTCATAGAGGAGGAAGGATTCCTTCGCCATTAAATGCACTTAAAAACTAAATATGCGGAGCTGACAATGAAAAAACCTGTTTATGAAATTGCTGCAGTGCATGACCTTTCCGGCTACGGGAAATGCTCGCTTACTGTTGCAATTCCAATTCTTGCAGTAATGGGAATGCAGGCTTGTCCGCTTGCAACTTCTATTTTATCTACACAAACATCGGGTTTTAACAATTACACTTTTTTTGACTTTACAGATCAAATGGAAAAAATCATAAATCACTGGGAGAGCCTTAATCTAAAATTCGATGCTATTTACACAGGGTTTCTTGGGTCTGCAAGGCAAATAGATATAATCCTGAACTTCATTGAGAGGTTTAATCACGAAAAAATGCTTATAGTAATTGATCCTGTTTTAGGAGATGACGGAAAGTTGTATGATACTATCGATAAAACAATTGTTGGAGAAATGAAAAAGCTTGTAACAAAAGCAAATCTTATTACTCCGAATATTACAGAAGCGGCAATACTTCTAGGAGAAGACAATTATGGCAAGCTTTCGGATAACAAGATTAAATCCATTCTTGGCTCACTTGCAGACATGGGACCAGAAATGGTTGCTATTACAAGCGTTATTGCAGAAAATGAGAAATTCCCGATTGTCGTTGCTTATGATAAAAAGCTGAACAAATACTGGAAAATAAGAAACGACTATGTTCCTGCAAGTTATTCCGGCACTGGAGACATATTTGCAAGCATAGTAACAGGCTGCACACTTAGAGGAGATACTCTGCCTATATCTGTTGCAACTGCTATTTCGTTTATTACCGAGGCGATTAAAGATACTTATGCCTGCAATATTCCACCAAGAAACGGAATAATGTTTGAGAGAGTACTTGGTATGTTACTCGAACCATCAGTCTGCTGCGCGCAAAATTCGCTGCAAGTTGTGCGAGGCGAATTTGCCGGACTTGCAGAGATATGATATTTGTTACAGATTTTGACGGTACATTATTCAGAGATGATCTTACAATAAGCAGTGTTGATTTAGATACTTTTGAAAAACTGGGGAACCATGGTGTAATAAGAGTTATTGCAACCGGACGATCTTATCATTCTGCATTAAGAGTTATTCCGCAGAACTTCCCGATTGATTATCTTGTTTTCTCATCGGGCGCAGGAATAATGGAGTGGAAAAACAAAGAAATTATAAAAATTCATTCATTAAATAAAACCCAAATAGAAAAAACAGTAAAAATATTAAAAGAAAACAAATGCGACTTTATGCTTCATGATAAAATACCGGATAATCACTGTTTTTATTTTCACAAATTCTCGGACAGCGTTTCAAAGACCAAGGAAAGCGATTTTGACAGAAGATGCAGCGCTTATTCAAGGTATGGCAAAAAACTAACTGATGAGGCAATAAGAGAACTGGAAGAGGCGTGCCAGTTTATTGTAATATTTCCTTACAGCTTTTGGAAGACGCAAACAGAAATATATGAAGAATTAAAAGAAAAGCTTAAAAAAACAACAGGGCTTCATATCATCAGGACAACATCCCCGATGGATAAAAAATCGCTCTGGGTCGAAATATTCCCGGAAGGAGTTTCAAAAGCTCTTGGAATAAAAACAATTGCAGATTTGTTATTATTGGATTATAATTCTGTAGCAGCGGTTGGAAATGATTTTAATGATCTTGATATGTTAAAGTGGGCGAAAAATGCGTTTGTGGTTGAAAACGCGCCTGCAGAGCTTAAAGAAGAGTTTATAACTGTAAAATCCAATAACGAAAACGGATTTACCGATGCTGTAAATAAATGTTTTGGTTTCGAAACAGGGAGCAGCAATGAGAGGTGAAAAAAATATTGATTTTGCCATTAGAAAAGTAAAAGACTTTCCTAAAAAAGGAGTGCTCTTCTATGACATAACAGGGCTCCTTGTAAACCCCGATGCTTTTAACTTTTGCATACAAAAAATGATAGAGTTTTACGAAGGCAGGGCAATAAAGCGAGTTGCTGCAATTGAAGCGCGAGGATTTCTTTTTGCTGCTCCGTTAGCGTATCATCTTGGTGTGCCTATTGTTCTTGTGCGAAAGAAAAACAAGCTTCCAGGCGAAACCATTAAGAAAAATTATTCTCTTGAATACGGAGAGGATTCAATCGAGATACATAAATCAGATGTATTGCCCGGAGAAAAAATACTTGTTGTAGACGACCTTATTGCTACCGGCGGAACACTTGCTGCTGCATGCGATTTACTGGAATCTGCTGGCGCGGAGATCGAGGAGATTTTTGCAGTAATTGGGCTTCCTTTTCTTAATTACATGGAAATTCTTGCAAAGTATAAGATTACAACTCTAATAGAATATGATGAATAGTATTAGCCCTCAGGGGAATCTAATCCCTCTTTGTGTCCAAAGCCAAGACCATTAAAAATTTACTGCCCGAGGAGGATTTGAACCCCCAAAGCAAGAGCCAGAATCTTGTGTGTTACCGTTACACTATCGGGCAATGTTGAACAAAAAGTCTGCGAAGCTGACTTTTTGCTTGCCTCCTTTCACAAGGAGGCGAACGCTAATTCGTATCTATAAAATATCCAAATATTGATTTTTTGTCAATATTCATGCACTTTCTGCACACGGCAAACCGTAATGTCTAAACCATTTTGTGAAAAAATAAAAACACCTTACTTGACAAAAAATCAAACTTTCGCTAAATTAACCATACATCAGGGTGGCGTAGCTCAGTCGGTAGAGCAAGCGGCTCATATCCGCTTGGTCAGGGGTTCAAGTCCCTTCGCCACTAAAAAACCTTAATCCCCGATTTTTTCTGGGGATTTTTTTATTAGAAATACCTGCATATTAGGACAAAATAAATAGAAGAAGAACTCAAAGTTCGTAATCACGGCGAAAGCTGATGTTTTTAGGAACCCGCTGATTTATTCAATCAAGAATAAATTGCACAGCATCCCGAACTTGTTCGGGGCTACAATACATTCTTTAGATTAAAACAGCTTTTTCCAGTCTAAGCAGCGCTTCTTTTTTATCAATCCCTCCCGCATACCCGGTAAGGTGCCCTGTAGCCCCTAGCACCCTGTGGCATGGAATTATTATTGAAATTGGATTATGCCCCACAGCCCCGCCAACAGCCTGAGCAGACATGGAGTTGAGCCCCCTTTTTTCTGCAAGCTGCTTTGCGATTTCACCATAAGTGGTAACCGCCCCGTATGGAATTTTTAACAAAATCTCCCAAACCTCTCTTTGAAAATCAGTTCCAGCCGGCTCAAGCCTTAAATCCTGCAAAGAAGGATTTTTCCCTGCAAAATAGTTTTTAATCCAAACCTTTATTTCTTTGAAAACAGGATAAGTGGGTTTATTTATCCAACCCTCTGTTTTGGCTGGATAATATTTTTGCCCTACAAACCACAAACCTGTAAGCGCGTTGTTTTCCGCAGATATTATGATCGGCACCAATGGAGTGTCAATTTCGCATGTGTAAATCATTATTTATTATACTGATGAAGCGCAACGAATTAGTCAAGCATTTTATCATTAAGCGCTGTTTAGGAACCATCGCTCGTAGTTACCTGAAGAGAAGACTAGTAACCTTATGAGCAGGGCTTTGCGATTGCTCGCGCTCTATTGGCTAGAACTCCGGTGGGGAACCTTTGCTCGCTTATGCTCGCTCGGCAGGAAATTCCGGCAAATATTTCCAGTATCTAAGAGGAATAAAGCTGCGCTGTAACTTTGAATTACTCCGACTCTCATTATTTATTGAAGTATGATAATTTTTCCACATTTTTTCCCAATCATCAGTTTTTTCTTCCTTAAACCACGGGTGCTCAGGATCAAAAATTAATAACTTTGCAAGTTCTGACTCATCCCTCATAAGCAGGATATTCCGTTTTTCATCAAGAATTGCCCATCGGGAATCCCCAAAACGTCGCGTAAAATGATGAGCCAATGTCGGAAGAATAAAGTGATCCGGAGCGCACCTTGCGATTGCCACATTGTTTGCACCAACAGAAAACCTTAAGATTCCCAGGAAAAAGTGAGACTCCTGCCTTGCTTTTCTTGCAGCATCAATGACCTTTTTTATATTCATATCTGCCAGGTCGGACATTACCCTTCCAACTGCTAAGTCGGCATTTTTAGCAATCTGCTTCGCACTATTGCTGCCCCCGCCGCTACATCCACGCCGCAGTTTTTCTTTTCGCGTGCCATTTTCTCCATACCCAGCATTCTGCTCTTCACACTGCGCCCGGCCGGCCGCCACTATCTTCCAGGCAAAATGTATAATCTCCCGCTCTAGCGAAAGTTCACTCATCCACGCATAGAGAATATCCTTATAAGCCCTGCCTGAGTACTTTATAATCTCCTGTCCGGAGAAAGAGTTTCTGCACGGCTCAAAATATTTATACGTTTCTTGCTCGTGCGTCCCCTCCGTAAAGAAAAAATCTTTTTGAGATTCTCCATCATCTGCCATTTCATTAAAAAGCTCACCCTGAGATAACTCCTGGCTCGAACAATCACCAACTATCCCTTTGCCGCTCACACCCAAAGGTTTTGTATGTAAACTGGAAACACTATTGATTTTGACCAGCAGCCTATTCTCGCGAAATACAAAGTCCAGAATAGAGAATATAGAAAAAATTGTGCCGTCATACGCCGGAGCGGAACCTAAGTGCCCCTTGTGGATATCGTCCGCATTCACTCGCTCGCCGTCATATGTTTTTTCTATTGACCCCATAAATCTCTCACCTCTCTTACTGGACTTAGAATACTACACGTTTGTTAAGTGCGCAAGCCGAAAGTTATAAAAGACAAGAAAAAAGAAAGCAAGTAGCTGAAAAAGCCTCTTTAGTTGTTATAGAGTGTAACTGGTAATATGTGTTATAATAAACCTTAAATACTGTAGCCAGAAGAGTATTGGTCGGAATATAATGAAATTCTACTTAGCACAGGAGGTGGTAGGTTGGGTGGTCACGATTATCAGATTGAAAATTTAGATACAGGGATTGGTTCTGGATTGTTGGTCGTCCACATTTTAATAGTTCCCGAACTTTTGCTGCTGTTATAGCGTTTAGGAATGAATTCGGTCCTTCTCCTTTTGCGACTTTACGAATTCATTCAATAAAAAATGGTGTTTACCGTACAATAAAGGAAACTTCAATATTTAGAGACGAAAATATGATGTATGATTTAACATGGATCAATGATTATGAGTTCAAAATAGAAAATCGGGAGCATGGTGTAATCCATGTTCAATTAAATGATGAGATACAATTAACAATAACGTTAGACGATGTACGATTTTGCTTTAGTTAAATATTGCTCTTTTTATTCAAGTAAAAAACAAACATTGTCATTGCTTTCCAACCATTATACTCACAAAAACATACAAATAAAGCTTATTTATTAAGGCATACTCTTTTTGTCTTTGGGTTCTGGTATATAATCCTTAAAAATTTCAATAAATGAAACCAAAAAAATATTTACCACCTTATCATCACGCCATATAAATGCACCATTAAACCAATTACTCCACTCACCAATGTACTCAATATAAGGCAAAATATACCATCCATTGTATTCTCTTGCTTGACGATTAAATATATACTCAAATTGCCTAATCAAATCCTGCACAATTTCACTAGTATCATCACCATTCAAACTAATTACAGATTGCGTCCAATTGTCATGACCATGTATAGCAGTAGTTCCTAGAGGCTGTTCAAGATCAGAAAACCAATCATATAGCTGTAAAAATTCTACTGAAGGCCATCCTTTGGTTGAGCTTGGCTGATTTCTAAACCATTCATCTTCAATAAATCTTATTCCTCTCGTGTGCCAGTTAAAACCAATATGCGGATTTTGTTCGTTATTTGAAAATTGTGCAAACGCTGCTGAAAAGCCAATAAAGAAAATTATAGCTAAAATCCATTTTCTTTTCATAATACAATTCTATCCCTTTTTTTATTTTGTCAATAGTCATTCAATTTGTTAAATGCAGGTTTGCACTTTAATAGAACTTTTAACTTCATGACCAAACGGCGTTGGATTATTCTCTTTGACCGTCCAATCTAGTTACAATTTCTTCGTCTATTAGTGCTCTGTTCAAATAATAACGTGCTTGGATTGGATTATCAACCTGCTCTGCAAGTCTCCTGTAAGTAAAGGCACGGTTGGAATACGCTAACCTATAATGCCTGGAATTGGGGTGTATCCTTATAACTTCGCTAAAATCCAAGATTGCTTCGTTATATATCCCCAACCTGAAATGTACATAGCCTCTGTCAAAGAAAGCCCTATAGTTGTTGTTGTCTAATTGCACCGCTATACTAAAGCTTTCAATTGCTTCTTCATATCTTCCAAGAAACGCAAGTGAAACACCTTTGTTGGAAAAATTCATTGTATCCTCGCTGTTTAACCTTATCGCAGAATTGTAGTCTTCCAACGCCATCTCATCGAGTCCAAGCTTTGAAAGGAGCACTCCTCGATGCTGAAAATTCAAATGATTCAACGGGTTTATTTCAACAGCCCTATTCAAATCATTAAGCGCTGAAATAAAATCGCCGATAACAGTGTAAAGAAAAACACCCCTTAGCGTCCGAAATCTGTCATTTTCTTGATCTAAATATACGGCCATGTTGTAATCATGGCGAGCTCTAACTGGATTATTTAAATTTTGAAAAATCTTTGCTCGCCAAGCATATGCCTCGGCAAAAGTATTGTCCAGTTCAATAGCACGGGAAAACGAATCCAATGCTAACAACATGTCATTCAACCTATAGTAAACAACTCCTATATGGAGATGTGCCAACGCGTGATTAGGATTTAGCCTTATCGCTTCCTTACCAACTGAATGAGCTTCTTGAAATAGCCCTTCAAGAAGATAACGCTCTCCAATATCTATTAACTCATCAACTGTTTGCGAAAACGATATATGAGCAATCAATGTGAATGCTAAAAATAAAAACAAATATTTTTTCATTCTGAACCTATGTTGTTTAAATATCCCAGAAGACATAATACATCATTTTTGGTACACATTCTTTCTTTGCATACCGTTATTTTATCATGTGATTTCCAAAAAAGCTAGCTATATCATCCAAGTTGTGC
Organism: Spirochaetota bacterium; assembly: GCA_009786125.1. Taxonomy (GTDB): domain Bacteria; phylum Spirochaetota; class Spirochaetia; order CADAEX01; family CADAEX01; genus WQTU01. The sequence goes on along the minus strand of WQTU01000115.1, from coordinate 6,025 downwards.
AACAATTACGTTTGCTAGGCGAAGTATATTTTGCTTTTCATTATTTTTTAGTTCTTTTATGTAACATTGGTATTAACCAACCAAAAAATGCTCCTATCACCGCCCCAACTAATACATCCGTTAGAAAATGAGTTCCAGAGAGTATTCTTGTTACTGCAATACCTATTGCTAATGTGAATGTTCCAATTATGATAGGTAGTTTCCATGTAGAACTCGGATTTTCTAGCGAAAAAGTAACACTCAAAAATGCAGCTGGAAAAAAAGCCATTAAAGCTGTGCCTGAAGGAAAACTTCGATTGCATATAAATTCGCTATATGCTAGAATTTCATCAAAATACAAGTATGGTCTATATCTATCAAATACATTTTTCAACCCTCTTACACCAGTATTTAAGATAAATGCCTGTGAATACATTACTCCATATGTCAACCAATTTCCTTTGTTTCTTATATTTATTGATAGAGGAGATATTACTGGTAAAATTAAAGCAATAGCAACTAAAATATACTTAATTTTATCCAATGTTTCATTGTAAGGAAACATTAATCCTCTATCAAAAATATTCACATCATCTCTATTAAGATCAGCAGGTATATTCTCTGATTCAATATTAATAGAAAATGGAATTATTCGGATACATATTATAAGGATAAATATAAACAAAAAAACAATAATGTCTTTTTTAAAATTATATCTAAATACGCTTTCTGGCGGCAAATTAAATCCTGTTGTAAAAAAACGAATCAATATATTTTCTTTTTCCTTCATATGATTATATTATGCCTTTGTTCTTAATTTATCAAGTTCCCTTTTTATAACCTTCAATAACTTGCATTATTCCCTAGAAGATATTCAAAATATATTTCGCCTAACTAATTACAAACGTAATTGTTCTAGATATCGATGTTGGAGCATTTTGTATTATATTTTTGATATTTTTCGTTTAAATCACTGTAAAAATCATAAAAAATATCTTCATTCTTTTTGTCCACCCCGTCTATAAGACATAACCTGAATTTATCTGATAAATTATATAAAACAATTATTTCACTTGATGGTTTAACAAAGTCACCTATAGACGGATCAAAAAATTTTACTTCATTTAACTGTAAATCAAAAATCGTATTAAAATAAATATATCTTTCTCCGTTGTTTATATTAATACATTCATCATTAATAACTATATTGATTAATCTTCCATATTTTTCATGATCTCTTTTATTGCTAAGATATACAACAAATATAGCCGTACCAACGAACAAAAAAATTACAAGAATTAGCAATACAACTACAAAATTAGTTGAAAGAGGTAAAACTGCAATTGCATAAGAAGCCAATCCAAATACCGCGCATAATATTATCGCCAATAATAACCCTGTCACTCCTGATTTTATAGCGTAATTAGTAACCTCAAAATGCTTTATTTTGTATTCTTTCATAGTAAAATTATACTGGGAGGTATTTTTTTGTCAACATTTAAACTATTTTGAATTAATATGTTGCCAAATTTCGCATACCGTTGTTAGGCGATGTTTGACCTTTTTAATTTTCTTTATCGGTTTTTACTTTTTATATCATTCTTTTTAATATTCATAGCCTAAATCAAGTAATATATTCAAATTTCTTATGGCATCCGGGTTTCCCTGCGCCGCAGCTTGCCGAAACCAATATATCGCTTGCCCAATATTCTGCTCTACGCCAGATCCATGGAAATAGAATGCGCCTACGTTCGACTGTGCCTGCGGATGTCCTTGCTCTGCGGCTCGCTTGAACCAATATGCCGCCTGTTCAAAATTTTGTTCTACTCCATGCCCTAGAGCATAAAATACGCCCAAATAATGTTGAGGCAGCAAATACCCTCCTTCTGCGGCTTTTCTTGTCCAATATATTGCCTGATCGTAGTTCTGTTCTACTCCTTGCCCATGAAAATAGAACCTACTTAAATAATATTGAGACCGTAAATACCCTTGCGCGGCAGCTTTTCTTACCCAATATGCTGCCTGAACGAAATCCTGCGCTACTCCACGCCCGTAAAAATAGTACAGGATCAGATTTATTTGAGACTGAAGATGCCCTTGTCTTGCGGCTTTTCTTGTCCAATATACTACCTGAACAAAATCCTGTTCTACCCCGCGCCCGTGATAGTAACTAAAAGTTAATTTTAATTGAGCCTCTAACTGTCCTTGTCTTGCAGCTCTCCTTGTCCAATATGCTGCTCGAATGTGATCCTGTTCTACTCCAAGTCCGTAATGATAGAGTACACCTAAATTCTTTTGAGCCGTTTTATCCCCTTGTATTGCAGCTCTCCTTGTCCAATATGCTGCCCGAACGTGATCCTGTTCTACTTCAAGTCCCTGAAGATAGAATAAACTTAAATTCCATTGAGCCTCTACCACCCCATATTCTGCAGCTTTTCTTGCCCAATATAGTGCCTGAACGAAATCCCGATCTCCCAAAAGCCCTTGAAGATAGATATTTGCTAAATTATGCTGAGCGAATGGATCTCCTAGCCTTGCGGCTATCCTAAACCAATGCGCCGCTTGTTCAAAATTCTGTTCATCAAAATGACGTTTGCCAATTCTAAAAATACTATCCAGACCATCATAAACATTAGCCTCACCATTTACAGAAAAAATTGAAAAGACTAGCAAAATCAAAAACGAGAATCGATATTTCAACGCAGACCCCCTAAAACTATTTTTATAGAAGTATAATTGATACAAAATGATTTGCCAAGTTCGGACAGCTGCTTATGATATTTGTACAGGCAGCGAAGAAGTAATATAAGCAGTTGCTTTGCAAACTATAGAGAGCGTTTCGTCCCAAGATCATGCCCGAATATCAGCTCAAAAATCAAAAGCCAACTGCGAACCCGCCGAACCCTGCTCCCCATGTATCAGCTTAACCCTGATTCTCTCCGGATCATCCGGCTTATCAATAAAACTCCCCGAAGCAGTAATAAAATAACGCGCCCGCTTTAAAACAACTCCCAAAGATTTCAGAATATCAAAAGTTAAAAGAGAAGACCTGCGCTGCCCAATAATCCGCTGCGCAGAGACAGCCCCAATCCCCGGAACCCTCAACAGCTCCTCATAACTCGCCTTGTTAACCTCAACAGGAAAAAAATCCAGATGCCTAAGCGCCCAGACAGTTTTCGGATCAAGGTCTTTATCAAGAAAAGGCGACACAGGATCAAGAATCTCATCTGGAGAAAAATTGTAAAACCTCATAAGCCAGTCCGCCTGATACAACCTGTGCTCCCGCACAAGCGGCGGTCCTTCAATATCTGGAAGCAGCGGGTCACGCATCGCCAAATCGCCATTGAGCCCCACAGGAATAAAAGCAGAGTAGTAAACACGCTTAAGAGCATATTTGCGGTACAGAGCCCCGGAAAGTGCAATAATTTGCCTGTCATCCTCGTTACTCGCACCAACAACAAGCTGCGTACTTTGCCCCGCAGGCGCAAACTTAGGCGCCTTTTTAATAGTCCGGCTCAACCCATCTTCCTTAATCTCCAGCCCGGATTGCGAAATATAACTCATAGCCCCAAAAATCTCTTTCCCCGACTTCTCCGGCGCAAGAATCCTCAGACTCTTCTCTGTCGGCAGCTCAATATTCGCGCTCAAGCGGTCTGCCCAGTACCCTGCTTCCCACAGAAGCCTTTCTCCTGCGCCCGGAATTACCTTAAGGTGAATATACCCCCCAAAGCCCGCCTCCAGCCGCAGCTTCTTCGCAGTTCCCACAAGCTGCTCCATTACAATATCCGGATCCGCAAAAATCCCAGACAACAAAAAAAGCCCCTCGATATAGTTACGCCGGTAAAACTCTATCGTTAGCTTCACCAGCTCGTCCTTTGTAAACGACGCCCGCCTGATATCCGCAGATGCCCGGTTCGCGCAAAACACACAATCATATTTGCACACATTCGAGAACAACAGCTTCAGCAAAGTAACGCATCGCCCGTCGCCTGTCCAGCTATGGCATACCCCCATGGCAACGCTCGAACCCATGCCGCCCTTCCTGGCAGCATGATGCTTGCCCCGAGTCCCCGATGATGCACAGGAAGCATCATATTTTGCCGCTTCCGCCAGAATTGAGATTTTTTCCTCTAGTTCCACGATTATACTATACACCTGTTTAGTAATTATTGCAAGAACTTTTTTTCTTTTTTTTACTTTTAAAACAATGATAAAGAGGGGAGTAGGCGAAGCCATATGGTTCAAAGTCGGTTTTTTACAAGAAAGGGCTGTCTAACAAAAGCAAATTATTAGACAGCTCTGCGCAAGGGAATCGCTGATTAAATTTGACTCTAATCATCGATTCCATGATTTTTCCTCGTTTTCCCTTGGAAAACTGCGAAAAAATGATAATAATGTATTGCTGATTTATTCTCGATTGAATAAATCAGCGGTTTCCTAGATTAGCTTACAATAGCGATAATTTCGCTTGCTTTAACAATAAGATATTCTTCGCCGTCAATTTTTATATTTGTTCCGGCATATTTGTCGTACATTACTTTTTGCCCGACTTTTACTTTTATAGCATCGTTATCATCACCAACTGCAGAAACAGTACCTGTTTGTGTTTTTTCTTGAGCAGTCTGTGGTATAAAGAGTCCGCCTTTTGTTTTCTCTTCGGACTCTGCAATTTTAATTAATACCCTATCTCCTAGTGGTATGATTTTCATTTTCTCCTCCAAATTATGGTATTTAAAATTAATTTTTATAAATAATAGCAAAAAAAATATACGAATCTTAATGATAATCGTCAAGGAAAAAAATAAAATTTTTCACTGTGTCATTTTAGCCCACAAAAACAACTGGTTTTCGCTAAGCTGCATACTTATGACACATCAGAGAATTGTTCCTATCAGCATAAAAATAAATGCTTATACTGTAAGTAATTATTTTTATGAAAAGTTGGCACGAAAATTGCATACAAATATATCAGAAATAGATTTGGGAGGGTTTAAAAAGGCAATGGTCGCAAAACAGAAGACAAAAAAAACAAAAGAAATGGATAATGAAAATATTCTTGCTTTATATCTCAAGGAAATAAATAATATACCGCTTTTATCGAGAGAAGAAGAAGAAAAATATGCCCGCCTTGCTGCCAAGGGCGACAAACATGCGCGCGATATGCTTGTGAAATCAAATCTCAGATTTGTTGTAAATATTGCAAAAAAGTACAGAAATAATGGAATAGATTTTGACGATTTAATCAATGAGGGAAATATTGGGCTTATCAATGCGATAGAAAAGTATGATGTTGAGAGAAAATATCATTTTATTTCCTATGCTGTATGGTGGATAAGGCAGGCGATCTTAAAAGCTATTGGTGAAAAATCGAGGATGATAAGGCTTCCGCTAAACAGAGTGGGCGAGCTTGTGCAGATCGAAAAAGTTAAAAAAGAATATCTTTCTGTTGATGGGACAGAGCCTGAAATTAAAGACATTGCATCACACCTTAGCCTTTCTGAGGAGCATATAAAAGAGATGATAAGTATTTCAAGAGAGCATATTTCTCTTGAAACTCCCGTTACTTCTTTTGAAAGAGACTCTGCAAAAATTGGCGATTATCTCGAAGATACAATGTATAAGCAACCGGATGAGTATATTGTTGACAAGTCTTTAAAGGAAGATATAAGCAACCTGCTGTCGTCGTTATCTATAAAAGAAGCAGATATTATTGAGCAAAGATTTGGGCTTAACGGTGAATCTCCGCAATCTCTTAAAGAAATTGGAGACAAGTATAATCTTACAAAAGAGAGAATAAGGCAGATAGAAAAAAAGGCTCTTGAGAGATTAAAGCTGGCTCCTGAAACTCAATACCTTGAAGCATATATGATTGCTTGATAACGTAATGTAAGATAATGAGAGACTCTAATATTATAAGCTTACCATGCAGCCAGCGAGCTAATGACCCGCTGATTTATTCAATCGAGAATAAATCAGCTTTACCTTATTATCCTTTTTTCGTAGTTTTCTGCAAGAAAACGAGAAAAAATGTGGAAGCACTGATTAG
>WQTU01000114.1 GCA_009786125.1 Spirochaetota bacterium | reverse complement strand
GCGCCAAGCAGCCGCAAGCATAAATTTTTAGATTATGATATCACTTTGCCGTGGCTGAAGGCTGGTGCGTGAGCCATCCGCAGCGCTTGCGCGAGGACTCTGGCGAATCGCAACAGCCGCAAGCCGACTGGCAAGAAGAGTTGCAGATATCAAAAAAAATATCCTGAATATATTGACCACTATTTATTATTATGGTATATCTGTGTATTGATATTAAAGATATGGTGGGGGAAATGTACGCACTTGTAGAGATCAAAGGTAGGCAATACAAAGCAGAGAAAGGTTCGCAGCTTAAAATCGACAGAATCGAGGCTGAAAAAGGCAATTCTATAGAATTTGATAAGGTATTAATGGTTAATGATGATAAGGACGTAAAAGTAGGTTCGCCTTATCTTAGCGGTATTAAAATTGCAGCAACTGTGGAAGATCAGATTAAAGACAAAAAAGTTGTTGTTTACAAATACAAAAGAAGAAAGAATTATCAAAGAACAAGAGGCCACAGGCAGCAGTATACTATTATAAAAGTGAATGATATTACCGGTGTTTAGCCGGTATGGCGGCTTGATACGAGAACCGTATCCCGGGAGACATTAAATTTTAAAAATAGATTTATGCCTTAATGCAAATAGTATTATTAAGTATGTGTCGGCAGAAGGGCACGCAGGGGATATGCCTGCGGGAAGCAATATTATTTGTGCGGCAGTGTCGGTTCTTATTAGGTCTGCTTATCGGACTATTGTTAAAAACAGCAAGGTAGAGGCGTGTATTACGGCAAAAGACGAAGGCAGCCTTTACTTTAGGATTATAGAGTATGAAGAGAGCCAGGTTGATTGGCTTAGAGGGATAACTGATTACCTGTTAACTGGTATAAAAGATATTGAATCTGAGTATCCATATTCTGTAAAGATTATTATTACGGTTGAAAAGATTTAGGGGGAGTATAAAATGGCACATAAAAAGGGTGGCGGAAGCTCAAAAAACGGAAGAGATTCTGAATCCAAGAGGCTTGGCGTTAAAAGATTTGGCGGGGAATTTGTTACAGCGGGAACAATTATTGTAAGACAGCGCGGTACGAAATTTCATCCGGGCGTTAATACAGGTCTTGGCACAGATCATACTATTTTTGCCAAAGAGACCGGAAAAGTAGTATTTAAGACCAGACAAGGCAGAAAATATATCACTATAGAGACACAATAACAGAAGTGTTGTGAGTGGTTTTGTTGACGAAGCAGTAGTAGATGTCAATTCCGGCAAAGGCGGTCCCGGAGCAGTATCTTTCAGAAGAGAAAAATTTGCTCCAAGAGGCGGTCCCGACGGAGGGGACGGCGGCAAAGGCGGGGATGTTGTTTTTAGGGTAAAGAACAACTTAAAAACGCTTTCCAATCTAAGGCATAAAAAAACATTTAATGCAGAAAACGGGCACTCCGGCACCGGAACAAAAAAGAACGGAAAAGCCGGTCAAGATGCTGTAATTGAGGTTCCTCCCGGAACTATTTTAAAAGATCCCGAAACAGACGAAATAATTAAAGATCTTACAGAGCTCTCGGATAATGAAGAGTGGGTTTTTCTTAAAGGCGGCAAAGGCGGCTTGGGAAATTCGCATTTTGCAACTTCTGTAAAGCAGGCGCCAAGATATGCGCAGCCCGGGCTTCCGGGTATATCGCGGGCAATAAAAGTTGAGCTAAGCGTAATTGCAGATATTGGTTTTGTTGGGTTTCCGAATGCGGGGAAATCCACTCTTCTTAACAGGCTGACAAATGCAAATTCAAAGGCTGCAAGTTATCCGTTTACCACAAAAATCCCGCACCTTGGCGTATGCAGAATCAGCAGGGATAGGGACATTATACTTGCGGATATTCCGGGAATTATTGAAGGAGCGTCCCAGGGTGCGGGGCTGGGGATAAAATTCCTCAAGCATATTAACAGAACGAATGGGCTTCTCTTTCTTATCGATCTTTCTGACGAAAAATACCTGGAGAGTTTTGATATTCTTTTGAATGAGCTTGGCTCTTTTTCGGGCGAGCTTGTTTCAAAGCCGCGGGTTATTTTGGGCACAAAAACAGATATCGAAGGAACCGAAGAAGCTTTGGAATTATTAAAAGAAAGATATCCCAATGAAAAGATATATGGAATATCTGTTTTTGACGGAAATGGATTAGAGAATTTAAACAAAATATTTTTTTCGTTGTTAGACGAACCCAGGGCAGGCAAGTCATGTTAGGCGAAACCAGATGAGAATAGCTGTTTTTGGCGGAAGTTTTAATCCGCTGCACGTAGGGCATCTTTTTATTGCAGAAGAAGTAAAGACAGAACTTAGGTATGATAAAATAATATTTGTGCCATCAAATATTTCGTGCCATAAGGAAGATTTTTCAAAAGTTACTTCTTCTGCAAGGCTTGAAATGGTTCGGGAAGCGCTGGAGGAGTATGATTATTTTATTGTTGATTCGTCCGACATTGAGCGCGGCGGAGTATCGTACTCAATCGATACAATAAACCATATTTACGAAAATTATACTTTTGAGGAAAAGCCAGGTTTTATTATCGGAGATGATCTTCTCAAGGATTTTCCAACATGGAAAACCGCAGATAAACTAAGAGAGCTTATAGATCTTATTGTTGTAAGAAGAATATCAGACGAAAAGCTGGACTCAAATCTTCCTAACTACTATATTGAAAATACAATAATGCCTGTTTCTTCGACAGAGATAAGAAAAAGAGTTAAGCATGGAAAAACAATAAAACATCTTACACCCGAAAAAGTAAGAATAAAAATTATTAAAAATGGATATTACAGATAATTTGATACAAAAAATCGATCTTTATCTAAAACAGCATCTCTTGGAAAAAAGATATGCACATTCTTTATCTACTGCTATTACTGCAAGCGAACTTTGCACACTCTATAATGTGGATGCCGGCAAAGGGTATGCGGCAGGACTTTTGCACGATATTGCAAGGGACTTTGATACTGATGATTTGCTTAAGACTGCTTCCAGAGATGGGCAAAGTTTGAGTTCCGAAGAAAAAGATGTGCCGGAGCTGCTTCATGCAAGAGCTGGCGCTGTAATGGCAAAGGAATTATTCAATATCGATGACTTAGAAATAATTGAAGCGATTAAGTTTCATACTACAGGAAGCAGGGGAATGTGCGATCTTGCAAAAATTGTTTTTATTGCAGACTACATCGAACCCAGCAGAAAACATATTACCAAAGAATATGTTAAAAATCTTGAAAATAAAGAGCTTAATGAGATACTTGAAATAGTGTTAAAATCTATGGTTGAGTATCTTATAAAAAAAGAGAAAAAAGTTTCAGCAAAAACAATACAGCTTTTGGAGGATTTGGAAAATGAGAGGAAAAAATAAAGGAATAGACAGAAATCTCATATTTCTATCCCTGATTTTCGTTATTATTATATTTACAGTTGTTTTTATCTTCAGGCAGCTGCGTTCAGATGAGTTTATGATTAGAATGGAGAAAAACGACTATATAGCTATAAGTTTTAATATAGGATCGGGCAATTCTTTGCTTTTTTCCAAACTGCTTATTATTAGCCCAGACACTTATAGAGCTGCGATTTTCAATATCCCCGCAAATAACAGAACTCTTATTGGCTCTTTATCCAGAATAGAAAGACTGGATACTCTTTTTGACTTTAAAAGACCCGAAAGAATGATTCGGCAAATTGAATCGCTTACAAATATACCTGTTGATTTTTATATTAATATTGAGCCGAATAATCTTATAAAGATTGTTGATTTACTGTTCGGTTTGGAATTATTTGTTGCAAATCCTGTTGAGATAATAAATGAAAATGAGATGATATTGCTCCCTTCCGGCAGTAATGTTCTTGATGGACGAAAAGTTTTGACATTTTTAACAGCAAATTCTTCAAATGAAAATAATCCTGAACTTATTGGCAGATGGCATAAATTTCTTCAGGCTTTTATAAAAAAGACAGCAGAAGAATCCGTATTTCTTGCAAACAGAGATGCTTTTAACAGATTTTACTCTTTACTTTCAACAGATATGAATAGAAAAGCATTTCGCTCATTTATCTCGGTACTTGGAAATATTAATACAGAAAGAGTAATTCTCCAACGGGTTTTGGGAGATAGAAGAACAGTTGATAACCAGGTTCTTCTTTTTCCGTATCAGGATGGGAATTTGCTTAGGGAAACAATAGAACGTACATTATTTTTATTAAAAAGCGAAGATGCAATTAGCGGCGAAGAAGCTATTGTTAGAATAGAGATATTAAATGGTACAAATATTCAGGGGCTGGCTGCGAGAACTTCTCATATCTTTATAACCCATGGGTTTGATGTAGTATCAGTAGGAAATGCAGGCAGAAATAACTATGAGAGAACAGTGGTTATAGCGCAAGGTACTCATGTTACATCTGCCGGCAAAGTGGCTGCGGTTATAAGATGCACTAATATTGAGATTAGTGATGAGCCGGCTATTACCATTGCAGGCGAAGATAATACAATTTTTAGCCCTGCCAACAGGGCAGATGTAACAGTAATTTTGGGAAGGGATTTTGATGGAAGATTTGTCAGATAAAAAAGACACGAATGCGAACGCGGGCGCGGATGATGCGGCTGACGCGGTTAAAAAAGTTGCTGAATTCATAAATGACTTTAAAGGAATTAATACAGTTGCTCTGGATTTAAGATATTACAATGCCTGGACCGACTTTTTTATTATTACAACTGCAAGCAGTGTTACGCATCTTAGGGGAATGTATAATAATATTCAGGAGAAGTTGCAGGAATTGTCCATCGAGCCTTTTTTTCGTCAGAAAAAAATTGACAATGAAAACTGGGTTTTAATAGATTGCGGCTATTTTGTTATTCACTTAATGGATAAGGAACACAGGGAATTTTACGAGCTTGAGAAACTATGGTTTAACAGCGAAATTATTTATCGTTGTTAAAATCATCGTAGTTTAAGGAGTCGTTTTGTTCGAGGTTTTTGTCCTCATCGCCGAGAAGATCATTTTCAAAGCTGGATTCAATATCATCTAAAGATATGTCGCTCTCTTCTTCGAATTCATCATCATCCGGAAATTCATCATCAAAGTCAGTTGAAAAATTATCAAACCCATTTGAAAAATCATCAAAATTATCGTCGAAATTATCATTTTCTCCGGCAATATCGATAAAATCATTAAGCTCTTCTTCTGGTGGTCTGTTTTTACTGTTTTTTAAACTCATAAAACCCTTTATTGAATATAGTATTGCATAAATTTTTGAAACAAAAAATATTATTAATAAAAATAATTGATTTTTTTTATTAAATATGACTTAGTATATAATTTTAATATAATAATGATACAATTTTTTATTAAATTGTATATTGATTATTATACAAATATAAAATAGGATTATGATAGAAACTGTAAGTGTTGTTTCATACGCAAAAATTAATTTACACCTTGATGTTGGCAGTATAAGGGAGGATAGTTTTCATGAAATTTATTCTTTTTTTAAGACTATAGCGCTGCATGATGAGATGCTGATTTCTATTAGCCAGGATATAAGTAAAGAGAAGCAAAACAAAAAATTTATAGAAATAAAGGGTAATTTTTCTTGCAGCGAGGAAAACAACCTTATTTATAAAGCTGCTATAAAATTTATGGAAAAATTTGGTTCATATTTTTCTGTACGATTTGATGTAAATAAAATAATACCGGATGGAGGAGGTCTTGGGGGAGGTTCGAGTAATGCAGCAGCTGTGCTTAAAGCGCTAAATAGCCATTTTAGTAATTTCTTCAGTAACAATGAGCTTAAAAGCATTGCTTCTTTAATTGGCAGTGATATTCCTTTTTTTCTTGAAGATTCTACTGTAGCTCTTGTTACAGGAAAAGGAGAAATAGTAGAACCGATTTATATTGATATGCCGGAGTATCTGCTGCTGCTTGTTTATCCGGGCTTTAAAGTAAAAACAGCGGAAGCCTATTCATGGCTTGATAGTGACAGGTGGGATACTAAGCATAGTATAGAAAAAATTGATAAATCCATGCTTTTACAGTGTCCGTCAAATTGGAAGTTTTCGAATTCTTTTACAAAACCACTTGTGAAGCGTTTTAATATATACAACAAAATATTTTCGGTTTTTAACGATAATAGAGCGGGTTTTTACGATATTACCGGTAGTGGTTCGGTTGTTTATGGTGTTTTTGCAGACAGAGAAAATCTTGACAAAGCTTGCTGCGCTATAAAAAGATTTTGTCCCAATGTCTGGATAACAAATACGTTGGTTAGCAAATCCAGGTAAGCTGGTTTTGCTTTTTAATACTAAAACTTTTTATAGGAATGATTATGGAAATTACAGATGTAAGAATTAGAAAAGTGGATGGCGGTGGTAAATTAAAGGCATACGTTACAGTTACTTTTAACAATTGCTTTGTGGTTCATAATTTGAAGGTTATTGATGGTAAAGAGGGGTCTTTTATTGCCATGCCAAGCAGAAGAACAAAAACAGGGGAATATAAAGATGTTGCTCATCCAATAACTCCTGAGTTTAGATCGCATCTCCAGGACAGGATAGTGGAAGAGTTTAAAAAGCAAGAGATAGAATAATTAACAAAAACGGACTTAGTTAAAAAATAATCTCGCTAAACCTATAGAAAAAAGATAAGTAATAATATATTATAGGGGAAAATTGGGGCGTCGGCAAGTGGTAAGCCACCGGGTTTTGGTTTCGGCACTCGCAGGTTCGAATCCTGCCGCCCCAGATACTGGTTTTGATAAATACCGGGAGGGAACCTTCGTTCGTAAATGCTCGGTTCACCGGGAAATTCTGGTAAAATGATTAGGTGTATATTAATTGGAAGGAGAATTATGTATGGAAGTTAATACTTTGGCTGTTGAAACAAGAACTACTTTTAAAAAAAGCGTTAATAAAGATGCCAGAAAAAATAAAACTATTCCTGCAGTTGTTTATGGTAAAAATAACCCAAAACACATTTTTGTAAGTGAAAGGGAATTTGAAAAAAAATTCCATAATGTATCAGAAAATACTATTATTACTCTTTTAGAAAAAGATAAAAATCTGGGAAATGTTCTTATTAAAGATTATCAAGAAGATTTAACAACTCAAAGAATAATGCATATTGACTTTTTTGAGGTTGATACAGAGAAAAAACTAAGAACAAATGTTCCTGTTATTCTTGTTGGTGCTTCTGTTGGAGTTAAGGCTGGCGGTATTCTTACACATTTTGCCCATACTATCGAAGTAGAATGTTATCCAAAAGATATTCCGGAAAAAATTACAATAAATATCGAAAATATGGATATTGGCGATTCAATTCACATTGGCGAACTGGAAAAAATAAATAATGTAAAATTTCTCGGGCAAGATGATGTCTTAATTGTTAATGTTGTTCATGCGAAAGCAGTGGTTGAAGAACCAGCAGCAGAAGAAGAAGCAGTCGCAGAAGCCGGAGCGGCAGCGCCTAAAGCCGGAGCAGCACCTAAGGCAGGAGACACTAAACCTGCGTAAAGTTTTTCTTGGGCTTGGAAATCCGGGCGAAAAGTATAGACTTACAAGGCACAACGCGGGTTTTCTTGCAATAGATTTTTTGTCGGAAAAAATCGGCATTAAGTTAAAAAAAGGTTTTTTTTCTAATTATTTGTATGGGAAAGGGGTTTACGAAGGAGAAGATATATTTCTTGCTAAACCCATTACTTTTATGAACAGATCAGGCCTTATTTTGGAATCTCTGCTAAAAAAAACAGATACTGATTTGAATGATATAATTGTTATATGCGATAATATGGATCTTTATCCTGGAGTGCTTCGGCTAAAGAAGGATGGCGGAGATGCGGGGCATAATGGACTGCTTTCCATAGTGGAGCAAACAGGAACAGGAAGTTTTAGCCGTTTTTATATTGGTATAGGCAGACCGGATGATAAAACAATGGTTCATGATCATGTTTTGGGAATTCCGGAAGAGCCTGAAATGACAATATTTATGAAGAGCATTAATGCGGCAGCAGATTTTCTGTTAAAAATAGTTACTTCATCTTCAGAAAAGGTTATGAATGAAGTCAACAGAATCAAAAACATCCCAAATAGTTAAATCAGCAGAAAAAGCATTATTGTCTGTTTTATCTTCCGGGTCTGATCTTGCAGAAGCGGGTGCAGGGTGCGGCAGTACCCCGCACCTAATTGCGACGTCCTGTCGCGGTGCGGGCTGCAACGTCCGTGTTGCAATTCTCCTGGCGTTTTCCGCAGGGGCGGACTCCACTGTTCTTCTGGATGTTTTATTCCGCTTAAGAGATAAGTTAAAAATAAAAGTTATAGCTGCATATTTTAATCACTGCTTAAGAAGTAAAGAAGAAATAGAAGAAGAAATTACTATTGCAAAAAATAATTGCCATATTCGCGATGTTCCGATTTTTATTGGCAAGGACAGCGAAGGAACCATAGAGGAGCTTTCAAAAAAACATGGAGTTGAGGCTGCTGCAAGAAAAGCAAGGTATGGTTTTTTTTATAAAGCTGCCAGGGAAAATAACTGTAAATACATTGCTGTTGCTCATAACCTGGAAGATAATCTTGAAACAATTATAATGAGATTTTTTCAGGGAAGCGGTCCAGAAGGGCTAAAGGGGATGAAAGAGAAGAGCAGAACTTCCTGGTTTGCGCCAGATTTCCCGGCTGCCGGTTATTCAGCCGAAAACTGCTGCGAGCAAGTCAAGTTCTCTTGTAATATCATCAGACCATTAATAAATGTTAAAAAAATGGATATTCTGGAATATCTTGAAGAGAATAAAATAAGATGTTCGTTTGATTCAACTAACAAAGAAGATGATTATTTAAGAAATAGAATAAGAAATCAGCTTGTGCCTGTTATAAAAAAAGTTTTTCCTGGATATGAGAAGTCTCTTCTTTCTCTTGCTGAAAAAATGGCTAGAGCAGATAACATTGTTGAGGAAAAGCTTGCAAAAAAAATAGAATGGAAGAAGCAGGGGGACGCTCTTGTAACGGAATATGATAACTTTATAGCTCTTCCTGATTATTTAAAGGTAAAAGCAGTTTATAATGCTTTTAATATTAGCGAAAACAGCGGAGAGCGGCTGCAACATGGATGCTGCAACCCCGACACAAGGTCGGGGCTTCGTCGGCGCAGCGGCATGGATGTTATTATTCCGGACTTGTTATGGGGCGCGATCGCGCAAAGCGAGCGCCGGCTTCCATATAGTTTTTTAAAACCTCTTTTTTCAAAAAACACAGGAAAAAAGAGTAATATAATCTTAAAAGGTCATAATTATATTCTTGAAAGGGATGGAAAAAGCCTTTTTTGGAAAAGGGATATTGAAATTAAAGATAAAACTGGTTATCATATAATTGCAGAACCTGGAAGAGAGTATGAATTGCCTGTTAAATTTTGTAAAAATAACAAAAGAATTTATATTTTCTCAAAAGTTGTAAATATATCTGAATGCGGCAAAGATGATTTATGGATACCGGTTGAAAAGATAAATTCCGATATCTATATCAGAAACAGGCATGAGGGTGATTTTATAAATTTTGAATATGGCAAAAAAACTTTAAAAAAGTTATTTTTGGAAATGAAAATAGAAAGGTATTTTAGAGATTTAATACCTGTAATATGTAATAATAAAGAAGAAATATTGGCTGTTTGGGGTTCTGTTTTTGATTACGGGAACAGGGTTTCGAAGCTAATATTTGATGCAGATAAAAATGATGAGATGAATGTAGCGATCGCGCAAAGTGAGCGCACGGTACTATTGTTTAGAGCAAGGCAGGGATAAATGGCAGAAGAATCAAATGAAAAGAATAAGGCATCCGGACCTGGCAACCAAAAGGACCCCGGAGGACCATTTAAATACAATTTTGGAAATAATAAGTTTGCGCTTTTTTTTCTTATAACGCTTATTGGATTGTTTCTTATAATGTTTGTTTTTAATGACTCAAACAATATGACAGATATTTCTTACACGGAATTTCTTAGGGCTGTAGAAGAAAACAATATTGAAAGTGTCAGAATATATGATAATCAGGAGATCCGGGGAATTTTTAGAACAACTGTACCTGGCAGGTCTGCGCAGTTTAAAACGAGAATTCCTTACTTTGATGATACTCTTTTGCCCAGGCTTGAAACTCATGGAGTTAGAGTTACCGGAGCTGTGCGAAATGTTTCAACATACAGGCTCTTTATTGATTTAATTCCGTGGATTATTGGTTTTGGTTTTATATGGTTTATGTTTCGGCAGATGCAGGGCGGCGGGAATAAGGCTTTAGGTTTTGGGAAGAGCAGGGCAAAACGCTACATGGATACGGATAAAAAATTTACGTTTGCGGATGTGGCTGGTCAGAAA
Source organism: Spirochaetota bacterium (assembly GCA_009786125.1). Taxonomy (GTDB): domain Bacteria; phylum Spirochaetota; class Spirochaetia; order CADAEX01; family CADAEX01; genus WQTU01. The sequence goes on along the minus strand of WQTU01000114.1, from coordinate 15,769 downwards.
GAGGCAAAATATGAGCTGCAAGAGGTTGTTGATTTTCTTAAAAACCCTGGGAAGTTTGCAAAAATTGGGGCAAAAATTCCCAAGGGGGTTCTTCTTGTCGGAATGCCGGGAACAGGAAAGACCTTGATGGCAAAGGCTATTGCAGGCGAGGCCGGTGTTCCATATTTTCATATGTCGGGCTCTGACTTTGTTGAAATGTTTGTCGGAGTCGGCGCTAGCCGGGTAAGGGATCTTTTTGAGCAGGGAAGAAAAAATGCGCCGTGTATTCTTTTTATTGATGAGCTTGATGCTGTGGGAAGAACCAGAGGCGCAGGTTATGGCGGCGGACATGACGAAAGAGAGCAGACGTTAAACCAGATGCTTGTTGAAATGGATGGGTTTGATACAAAAGACGGAATTATAATTCTTGCAGCAACAAACAGGCCTGATGTTCTTGACCCTGCGCTTTTGCGGCCAGGAAGATTTGACCGCCAGGTTGTTGTAGATATGCCTGATATAAAAGAGCGGGAAGATATATTAAATATTCACGCAAAAAAAATTCCTGTTGATCCTAGTGTTGATCTTAAAAGAATTGCAAGAGCTACTCCGGGAACTTCGGGTGCAGATATTGCAAATCTTGTTAATGAGGCTGCTCTTTTTGCAGCAAGAAAAGATCAAAAAACTGTAACAATGCAGGATTTTGAACAGGCACGGGATAAAATTTTACTGGGTGTTGCGAGGCACTCCAGGGTTATTTCTCCGGAAGAAAAAAATGCAACTGCTTACCATGAAGCAGGTCATGCGCTTCTTCATTATATGCTTGAATATGCAGATCCTCTTCATAAAGTTACAGTTATTCCGCACGGAAGAGCTCTTGGAATGGCGTTATCTCTTCCGGAAAAAGAGATATATTCCAGATACAAGGGATGGCTTCTTGACAGAATAAAAATTGCTCTTGGCGGATATGTAGCGGAATCAATAGTTTTTAATACTACCAGTACAGGAACCCAGAATGACTTAAAACAGGCTACGCAGGTTGCACGAAAAATGGTTTGTGAATGGGGAATGAGCACTAAAATAGGTCCTATAGCTTTAGGAAATGAGGACGAACCAATATTTATAGGAAAAGAGATTGCCAAACATAAGGATTATTCCGAAGAGACTTCGCGGTTAATAGATGAAGAGATTAGAGCGATTCTCAAAGATTGTTTGGATGAAACTACACAAATTCTTACAGAAAACAGGTCAAAACTTGATCTTTTGGCAGAAACGCTTGTAACAAAAGAAACACTTGATGATTTTGAAATAAGAACTTTGCTTGGAATAGGTTATAAAAATAAAAATATTGCTATTGAAAGGCAAGAGCGGCAAAATGCCCAGGAAGCAAATAGCAATACTACTCAGGCTTCCGAAAAGAGCAGTGATAATAATGATATTAAACAAGATGAAGAAAATAACAAAGAAGGGCGCAGTCAAGCTGAGTAAGACAGGCATTTTTGCACTAGTTTTATTTTTCTTTCTGAATGTACCCGTATACTCTAATGTAAGTAACGAAATTGGAAAGCTTTATCTGACTATTGCCAATAGCTTTTTTAGAGAAAATAGACTCGAAGAAACAGAAGTTTTTTTAAGTAGAGCTGCTTTGTTTGACAGGTCTCTGTCGGATATTCATTATATAAATGCACTTATTATTATGAGGCTTAACGGGAACTTAAACAATTCGATTAATTATTTAAGAAGAGCTATAACACACAGAAACTGGTATTTGTATAATGAAAATGATGCTTTTTTTGAACTTGGCAGGCTCTATACAAGAATAAGAGATTATAACAGAGCATTGGCTGTTCTATTTGTTATAAAAGATCAATTTATTAATGATCAGGTTTTTCTTGATTTATATACACGTGCGCTTATAAAAACCGGTGATTTCGCAAGTGCGCAGAAGTACCTTGCTTATGCTATTTCGAAATTTCCTGGTAATGACCTTTTTGTAAAAAGACTTGCCGGGCTTGACAGCTCTTTTAGAGAGAATTTGCTAATGAGGGTGCTTGATAATAATAATTTATATGGATACAGCCCTGAAGTTATTCTTGAATTATCAAGGCTCAGCCAGGACAGAGGGGTAAAAAGAGAACTTATTTCTTTGGCAGAAAGAGCAGGAAATAACAGTATTGAGCTGCTTTTTGAAAGAATAGCAGTAGCGGGAAATGCTACGCTTAATGATGTTGTAATTTTTTCCCAGCTTAATGGGTTTTCGGATTTTAGAAATATCAGAACAATTAAATCAATGATTCGCGACAGGGAAGTAGCTGATTTTCTTAGAGAATACTTTAATGTTTATTCGGGTCTTATAAAAGAAGATGTAAATAACGACGGCATTTTTGAGAGAATAATGTCTGTTGAAAATGGAATTCCGCAGTGGTACAGCGAGGACAGAAACCAGAATAATGTAAATGATCTTTTTGTGGGGTTTCGTAACGGACGGCCTGCTTTTATAAACATTAATGAAAGTATGTTCGTTGCCTACTATGAATATCCATTTGTAAAAACTGTAATACTGTATGGCAGAAATTTCAGCGAGACTTATAATTTTAGAAATAATAGAACTCCTTTTGATATTTTGGAGTTTTCCAATCCTCTTGTTCCTCCTTCATTAAGAGATATAAATATTTCCGAGTTATTTGATAGTATAAAGAGAAGGGCAGATACTTATGTAAAAAATGATTTAGATAACTTTACTGTGTTGTTAAAATACTTCAAGACCGAAAACATTGTAAATTTTAAGTCCTTTGATCAGGTTAATTCGATTGTGCGAAGGGGTGTTAGCAGAAATGACAGGATTTTATTTAGAGAATCAGATATTGGCCGGGATAATACTTTTGAAATAAGAGAGATTTTTAGAGACGGCGTTCTTTATGAAATAAGGTTTGTCGGCAGCGGCGACGGAATATCTGAATTCAGAATCAGGGACGGAGTAAAATACTGGGACTTTGACGGAGATGGAATATTTGATGCAAGAGAGTGGACCGTAGACACGGATGCCGGAAGGATTAGATACAGAGAGTTTGCCACAAATATGGACGGAGTATTTAATTTTACTGCTAAATATAAAGACGGGGCGCTTGTAAAAGTCAGAAGGAATGATGTGTGGAAGAATGTTTACCATGATAGGAGAAACAATATCTTTTGGATTGGAGAAAAAAGAGTAGAAATAGGCTCTACGGCAAATATAAGATCCGGCACTTATATTCATTCGGGAAATAATACTGTGTATATTATAAAAATTGGAAGCGATTTTTTTGCAGAGGTAATTAATTGAGGAATATATTAATAATTTTTATAGTTCTCCTCTGTTTGGTATCATGCAGAACTACGCAAAATAACCAAAATAATTTTGGCGCTGTGAGAATTACATCTCTCTCGGCAAATGTTAACAACATGCTCAGAAATAATGCTCCATTTGCAGCGTATATGACAATTCTGGAGCAGGAAAGAACCAGAGGTGTTATTGATTATGATCCTGAAGAACTACGGCAAAGAATATTTGATCATATAAGAGAGCTTTATAGAGTTGCAGAAGAAGAAAGCGATTTTTATATTGCAAAATATATAGTGTCGTCACTTGAAAGGATAAACAGGCTGGATATTATTACTCCTCAAAAAACTCTTAATGAAATTTTGCTTAATAATATTAAACAAGATTATGAAAAGCAGAATTATTTTCTTGCTATGAGGAATTTTATTCGCTATATGCAGATTGCCAGTCCGTCAAATGAACTTTTGATAAAATATGCAGATCTTGCTGTTGCAATAAATAATATTTTTTATCTTTACATGATAATTGAAGAGTTTAATAGAAGAAAAATGCCTGTTGCCCAAAAATATATTGATGCTATTACCACGCCGGATCCTATGCATGAAATGATAAAAGGCACTGTTACTGTTTGGGTTAATAGAGGAATAAGATTAAGGCACGGAATGGGAGTACCGGACAGAGTAATAGGAAGCGGTTTTTTTATAGATCCACGAGGTTATCTTATAACTAACTATCATGTAATACAGAGCGAGGTAAATCCTGAGTATCGGGGCTTTTCAAGATTGTATATAAGGCTGTCGGATACTATAGGAACTAGAATTCCTGCAAGAGTTGTTGGATGGGATCCGATATTTGATATTGCTCTTCTAAAAACCGAATATATCCCTGAATATATATTTAGTCTAAGTAAAACCAGAAGCTTTCAAATTGGCGACAGAATATATGCAATAGGGTCTCCGGGCGGGCTTGTAAATACTTTAACTTCGGGAATTGTATCCGCCAGAAGCAGAAGATTTTTGCAGATTGGAGATGCTATGCAGGTAGATGTTCCCATAAATCCCGGAAATAGCGGCGGACCATTATTAAATACAAACGGAGAAGTTGTAGGAGTTGTTTTCGCAGGGATTGCTCAGTTTGAAGGAGTCAATTTTGCAATTCCTTCGCATTGGATTACAAATATTGTGCCTGCATTGTATAGGGGCGGGCAAGTTACTCACTCAATGATAGGCGCTGTTATGCATGAAAGAAACGCCGCAATCGAAATTATGTACAACTTGCCCAGAGAGGCAGCGGACAGAGCAGGGCTTCGAAGAGGGGATATAATAAGAAGTATAAATGGAGTAAGAGTGTCTACTGTTCTTGAAGCCCAGGAATTGTTAATGTCTTTAAGACACGATACTATCATAGATATTGAATATATCAGGGAAGGGCAAACAAACAATGTTTTATTGGCTTTGAGCAGCAGAGGCCCAAGAGCTTTTGATGCGGCTATGAGAAGAGATTCTACGAGAAATCTTATTCTGCCTCTTTTTGGCATGGAAATAGAACCTTTTGGCGGCAGTAGTCTTTTTGGCGGGGAACGTTTTATCGTAAGATATGTGTATCGAGGTTCAATAGCAGATGAAATTGGGTTAACTGTCAATGATCCCCTGGTTTTAAGGGGTTGGAGATATAACTTGCAAGACAGGTTTGTTGTGATGCGCATTGATGTAAGAAAGAGAACAACAGGATTTATGGAAAGAACTGTTCATTTAGTTACTTCAATTGATTCTAATAATTTGCTATAATTTGATATACAGATAACTATTTTAAGATCTTCGGTGATGGATAACTAAAAATGGATAATATAAGAAATTTTTGCATAATTGCACATATTGATCACGGTAAATCTACTCTTGCGGACAGGTTTATAGAAAAAGCTGCTATTGTTGAATCGCGTAACTTTAAAAGTCAAATGCTTGATTCTATGGATATTGAAAGGGAGCGCGGCATTACAATAAAATCTCAGGCTGTTGCTATTCCTTACAAGAGCAAGGATGAAAAAAAATATACACTTAACCTTGTTGATACTCCAGGGCATGTTGATTTTACTTATGAAGTGTCAAGAGCAATTTCATCATGCGAAGGAGCTCTTTTGCTTATTGATGCATCGCAGGGAGTTGAGGCTCAAACGCTTGCGAATCTTTATATGGCAATGGAGCATAACCTTGAAATAATACCTGTAATTAATAAAATAGATCTGCCAAGTGCAGATATCGAAGGTGTAAAACATCAGATTGATCATGATTTAGGACTAGACCCGGACATGGCAGTGCTTGTTTCCGGAAAAACCGGGCAGGGACTGGACGATCTTCTTGAAGCAATCGTAAATTATATTCCTGCACCAAAAGGTAAGCCGGACGATGTATTAAGAGCTTTAATTTTTGATTCACACTATGACACATATAAAGGTGTAATTGTACATCTTCGTGTTTTTACAGGGAGCGTAAAAGAGGGAAGTCTAATAAGATTCATGAATGCTAATGCTGTTTATAAAGTAGAAGAGACAGGGCTATTCAAAATAAAATTTGAAAAATCTTCAAAACTGGAAGCCGGAGAGGTAGGCTACATAATTGCAGGAATAAAAAATATTGCAGATATTCGTGTTGGAGATACAGTAACGGATAATGCAAACCCTGCTCTGGAGCCTTTGCCTGGGTTTAAAGAAGTAAAACCTGTTGTTTATTCTTCGATTTATCCTGTTGATGCAAGCGACTATAATGAGCTTCTTACTGTTATGGAAAAGCTTAAACTTAATGATGCATCTCTTGTGTACGAAAAAGATTCTTCGGCTGCGCTTGGGTTTGGTTTTAGGTGCGGGTTTTTGGGGCTTCTTCATCTTGAGGTTGTTCAGGAGAGAATTGAGCGTGAATACGGGCTTTCGGTTGTTTTAACATCTCCCTCGGTTCGCTACCATCTTGTGTTAAAAAATGGCACAGATTATATGATAGATAATCCTACGGAATTTCCAAATCCTGTAAAAATTGATTATGCAGAAGAGCCGTATATAAGCGCTGCAATAATTACTCCAGCAGAATACCTTGGTTCAATAATGACCCTTTGCATGAACAAAAGAGGTACCCAAGTTTCCATGAATTATATAGACCAGAAAAGGGTCGAGATAGTATATGATATGCCTTTGGCAGAAGTCTTGTTTGAGTTTTATGATAAGCTAAAATCTGTAAGCAGAGGATATGCTTCTTTTGACTATACGGTTAAAGGGTATAAAGCAACCGAACTTGTTAAACTAGATATACTAGTCAATGGAACAGTTGTAGATGCGCTTTCCATGCTTGTGTTTAAAGACAGCGCCAGAGAAAAAGCTGTCAATATATGCAAAAGATTAAGAGATGAGATTCCTAAACATCAGTTTAAAATTCCTATCCAGGGAGCAATAGAAAATCAAATTATTGCGCGGGAAACTATTTCTGCGCTTAGAAAAGATGTTACTGCAAAATGTTATGGCGGCGATATTAGCAGAAAGCGCAAGCTGCTTGAAAAACAGAAAGAAGGAAAGAAGAGAATGAAAATGGTTGGGAATGTTGAGCTTCCGCAGAGCGCATTTCTTTCTGTACTCAGAACCGATGATGAGTAAATCGTTATCTGATATTCGTGAGTGTATTTTTGATTGTTTTACTAAAACTGTAACAGGTCAGAAGAATATATTTTACTGTTACACTATCTAAAGTTGTGTGCGTAACATTTGTTGGATATTGCGGCAGAAGATAATCAGAGTTTTTTGCAAGCTCTTTTATTATATTTTGATTATTGCTTTGTGAAATACCATTTAGAAAATCAACCCCGGAATTTATTACTCTTTCAATTTTGCTAAGTTCATTTTCAAGAATTGCTTTAATTCGCTGTTTGTAGTCTTCGCCGGAATTCGAAGATACTGAGCCATCTGCCGGAGGACCGGGCTGTACGCCGGATTTAAGCATAGATACAAAAGTTTTCTCGTCCAGCACATTGTTTTCATTTTTCAAAACAACTGCAGAAGAAAAGAGAGAATAAATTCTCTTATTTTTGGTATTTTCTGCTGAGCGAGCGTCAGGAAGCGAAGGTTTCTCTCCGGCAATTATATTGCTCATTGTCTCTGCATAAGATTTTAAAGCAGGAGTTGTATAAATTGTTTTTTTACAGAGTTCGCCTGCCGGAATAAGGTTGTCGGTGATCGAAAGATAATAGTTATTTTTTTTAGATAATTTTGCCCAATTGATAAGTGCGTCAGTTATTAAAGGAGAATCTTTTGCATGAGTTTTACCAAGCATAAAAGAAAAATCCAAACCTGTGTAAAAGATAAAAGAAGTGCTGATCATTAAAGAAATATATAAAGCTGTTATACCTACAGACCCTAAAGGGGGGATAAAAGTTGGCAGCAGGTTTTCTTCTTTTAGCATATCAAGAAAATTCGACAATGTAAAATCAGAAATAAAATAATATTTTTCGCCTGTAAAAATCCTGGAAGTAAGCGGGTAAGTTGTCATATCTGCAATAAGAGGAATTGATCTGCAGTTGTTTCCCAAAAAATCAAATATATTGTAAAACTGTGATTCAACGGCAATAACGTAGTCAGGAATTATTCCAAAGTTAATTAATGTTCTTAACGAAGTATCAATAGCTATTATTTTAAAAAGATTTCTGTTATTTATTAATAAAGGCAATGCTTTTTCAAGAGATTCTCCGGCTCCGGTAATTACAACAGGTTTATCTGTTTTAAGCTCTTTTATATCTTTTCCTTTCAGCAGCGAAGGCAAGTTTAAAATAAGATTTTTATAATACCTTTTTCCGAGCGAATAGAGAGTAAGACTATTTATTAAAAATTGCTTAAGACTTTTTTTTAAGTTGCCGTAAGATTCCGTATAAAAATCCTTGTGAAGCAAATAACCGTTATTAAGAGGCAAAAAAACAATGTGCTTTATACCAGCCAACTCTTTTCGCGTATCAAAAAAATTTAAAAAAAACTCTTGCGAAGCCGTGCAAATATAGTCTGTTTCCGGCTCAGATAAATAATCAGATTCAGGCTTTTTTCTTAATTCGTATAACTCTTTTTCATATTCAACAGATAAAATAAAGCAGTTTTCAGGAAGTTTTTTATATAATTCTTTAAATCCATAAAAAAGAACAGGCGAAGGGATTAGTACCAGACTATTTTTTTTAATTTCTATACTCTCTATTTTTTGTTCTATTTTTTTTGCTGGATTATTTTTATCGTAAATGAAAATATTTTTATATAAAACCGTATATTTATCCTGAACTTTGAGAAGTTCAGGATATGTATTTAAAGTCTCGTCCGTAGGTCCGTGGCTATTGTTTTCCACTATTCATTAACGACATGTCTGTCAAAAGCAGCCCTGAAATTATCTTCAAATCTATCTGGATTAAAAATAAAACTGGTTAATGACTGCTCGCTAGTTTGCTGGGATATGCGCGGCCAGAGTGAATGAACAGTATCGGAAAAATCATGATTTTCAGACCTTGCTACAAGGGACAGAAGTACAACAGAATTTCCAAGTGTTATTGGATTTGATATTTCATTTTCTCTTAAAGAAAACGCAGTTTCAAGAAGTTCCTGGTTAAAACTGAATCCTCTTAAGTCCGGAGGTGCATTTTCTATCTCTATTCGGTTAAATAAGTTGTGATTTCTGAAATTTATAGGAAAAGGAGCAGTTCTGTGGATTGTAAAATTATTTATTGCTGCAGCATTTCTAAAGTCTACAGCATCTCTCACCCTCATTGCTCTTCGCAGGAAATAATCTTCTATTATACCTAACTCATGAAATGCCATGTAATTTCTGACAATATTTATTGAGTCAGCAGCAGCGAGGTCAAAATCATGAGGATCACTGTTGCATTTATAAATTACCCAGCCATTATTACTTGTTTCAAGCACCGGAGAAATTTCTCCTCTGCTTAATGCAAAGACTTTATCAGCATCAGAATTGTTTCTCAATTCCAGTCTTAACTCGTGTTTAAAAACTCTGCCCATATCTCCGCCAATACTTGCAAAGCTGTCTACAGATTGATTTATGGCAACATCTCTGAAAGAATCAGGATTGCTGCTTACCATTGAGTGTATTCTTTCTGCATTTCTTCTGCTTGAAAAAACAGTTATTTTGCTGAGCCCTGCTGATCTAAACAAGTCCATATTTTCTCTGGCAAATGAAATAACTTCATTCTCCGGGAAATCGTTAAATGAGATATAGGCAATATCAAGAGTTACCTCATTTTTCCCCATCGAAGCAATAAAATCTTTCTCATTTTGACTTGTTTTAATGCCATGAAAAAAGTCGTTCAGAAATATTTCGCGCAGAATCGCTTCTCTTACGGCTTGCCTATGCCTGTTTCTTTCTGTTACCGGAGTATTCATATATCTGGTAATACTAAATTCGCCGTCAGGACCTAAATATGGACCGTGACTAATAAGCATTCGGTCAATTTTAGCATTTGAAACTGTTACAGAGCTTTTATCAAGCATCCGTAATATTGCTGTATGGATAACTGTTCTTTCAAAAGCGCCTCTCCATACTTGTAATGTCAACTGCCTTTGAAGAAGCGGATTAGTTCTGTCAATATTTCTTCTATCCATGCCGCGTGTAAGCTCTTCTATTTGTTCGGAAAAATAACTGCCTGGATAAAAATTTATTGGCTTATTGAGCCATCTTCCAAAAACAACTCTTTCGCCCCCGCCCATCATGCCGCCTACAGCCGGTGTTCCTATAAAAGTGACTACAATAACCACCAGAACTACTACAGTTAAAGCATAAATGAGTGTGTTTTTTGTACTTTTTTTGTCTTTTTTTTCATGGATCTCCCGCGACTGTGAGCGAAAGTTCTCCTCTGGTGTGTTATTTTCTTCTGTTTTTTTGTTTGTTTTCATTATTATTCATCTAATCCTGTAAAAAGTTATATAAAAGGTAAAATTAGCGGGGTATGCTGCGCAACCCTTTTGTTTGCCTCCTCACTCAATTCACAAGGGACAAAGCTTCTTTGTCCACCTCATTGCTCGATCGTGCGCAAGCTTTGCTTGCCCGCGATTCTCGCTGACAAATTATAATATCATTTTGCAGTTAATAATGTCAATTATCCCGCATATTGCCGGAATAAATTTTAAATCTCCGAGATACAGCTTCGCATAAACGAGAAAATAATGAAAAAAACTGAATAAGAATATATTGACACTAAAATCGATTATCTATATATTTTATTTAAACCAATTGGGGGCGTAGTTCAGTTGGTTAGAACGCCTGCCTGTCACGCAGGAGGCCGCGGGTTCGAGTCCCGTCGCTCCCGATCTATGTTGAGTAGACTGATTATAACTCCTTGTATTGCAAGGAGTTATTTTTTTGTTCCTTGCAAAATTCAAAAATATTCGCAAAATGCCTATACAAATTATATTTTTACGTTTTTCCTGATGCCCCCACTATCAAATAATGAAACGAATACCGTTTTATACTAAAGAAAGAACTCTTGATATTACAGTTTTTCAATATTTCCTCAAAATATAAAAAAGTGATATTATTGAATAGAATATAAAGGAGTAATAGATTTGAGCGCAAACGAAATCATATTTATTGATATCGAAGTTGGTCTTAATAGCAAGAAGATTTCGGATATTGGCGCGATCAAGGAAAGCGGGGAAGAGTTTCATTCAAATTCATTGTCGCAATTCTCTGATTTTTTGAGCGGCAGTAAATATGTTTGCGGACATAATATTATCAAACATGACTTGAAATATCTTGAAAAGGAGATGACAAGCAAAGGTATTAAGCAGTTTATTGATACGCTCTATTTATCACCGCTTATGTTTCCCAAGAAGCCGTATCATCGTTTGGTAAAAGACGATAAATTATTCGCAGAAGAATTAAATAATCCGCTCAATGACGCAAAGAAAGCCCGTGATTTATTTTATGATGAAGTAGCAGTATTCAAAGACCTGGACAATGGGCTGCAACAAATTTATTTCGCTTTACTGAGCAAGCATTTGGAATTTAAGGATTTTTTTCTGTTTATTGGTTATGAAGCAAGTGAACAAAATATTTCAACATTGATTCGCAAAAGTTTTGCCAATAATATATGTGAGAATGCTCCAATAGAAAAAATCCTGGAGAAATATCCGGTAGAACTAGCCTATGCACTCACACAAATCAGCGTGATTAAATATGATTCTGTTACGCCTCCATGGGTGCTTAAAAACTACCCGCGAGTAGAAAATATCCTCTATTTTTTGCGAGGCAAGAAATGTTTATCATCTTGTTCTTACTGCGATGAGTCGTTGGACGAAACCAAGGCATTAAAAAAGTTTTTTCATTACGATGAATTCAGGAGTTATGACGGAATACCCCTTCAAAAATTGGCTGTTAAAGCTGCAATAGATGCTAAATCCATACTTGTAATTTTTCCTACAGGCGGCGGTAAGTCGATTACATTTCAATTGCCGGCGCTTATGGCAGGTGTGAACGAAAAAGGTTTGACAGTGATTATTTCACCGCTTCAATCTTTGATGAAAGACCAGACAGACAATCTTGAAACACAGTATAACATTACCGACGCTGTAACAATAAATGGTTCTCTTGACCCGCTTGAGCGAGCCAAGGCATTTGAAAGAGTGGAAGATGGCTCTGCAAGTATTTTGTATATATCGCCGGAATCTTTGCGCTCAAAATCGATTGAATGGCTTTTATTGAAAAGGAATGTTGTAAGATTTGTAATTGACGAGGCGCATTGCTTTTCTGCCTGGGGACAAGATTTTCGTGTAGATTATTTATATATTGGCGACTTTATCCGCAATCTGCAAGAACAAAAAAATATGCCGCAGAGTATCCCGGTTTCCTGCTTTACGGCTACAGCAAAGCAAAAGGTAATTGTTGATATAAAGAATTATTTCAAAAATAAATTGTCAATAGACCTTGAGGTATTTAGAGCTAGTGCGGCGCGTGCAAATTTAACCTATCATATTTTTAATGAAGGAAACGATCCTGAAAAATATCTCAAGCTTCGACAACTAATAATAGATAATGATTGTCCAACTATTATATATGTTTCCCGTACAAAACGAACAGAACAACTTGCGATCAAGCTAACAGAAGACGGTTATCCGGCACGATCATATCATGGACAAATGGATAGGCAGATTCGAATTGAAAATCAAGATGCTTTCATGCAGGGAGAAGTGAAAATTATCGTTGCAACAACAGCATTTGGAATGGGCGTTGATAAAAAAGATGTTGGCATGGTAATTCACTACGATATTTCTGATTCGCTTGAAAACTATGTGCAAGAAGCAGGGCGTGCAGGGCGCGATGAAAAAATTCATGCTGATTGTTATGTGCTTTTTAATGATGAGGATTTGAATAAGCATTTTAATATGTTAAACCAAACTAAGCTATCTATAAAAGAAATACAACAGGTATGGAGAGCATTGAAAGATTTGACAAAAGCGCGGGCACAAATATCACAATCTGCACTTGAAATCGCAAGAAAGTCAGGTTGGGATGACTCTGTGCATGATATAGAAACACGCGTTAAGACCGCAATAAATGCGTTAGAGCAATCAAATTTTGTTAAACGCGGTCAAAATATGCCAAGAATTTTTGCTAACAGTATTCTGGTCAAAAATATGGAAGAGGCAAGAGAGCGAATAGATAAATCTGCACGGTTTGACGATGCATCGCGGCAGCAAGCTATTCGCATTATTGGTAATCTTATTTCTGCAAGAAGTAAAAGCCGCGGCAAGGATGAAGAAGGTGAGGCTCGCATCGACTATATATCTGACAGACTTGGAATTGTAAAAGAAGACATTGTTCGAGTTATTGGATTGTTGCGGGAGGAGAAAATTCTTGCTGATGCAAAAGACCTTGTTGCATATATCAAAAAAGGCGAAAAAACAAGTCGTTCGAAAAGTATTCTTTCCACACATTGGAATATAGAAAATTTTTTGTTTAAATATCTTGAAGACGTAGAAAAAACTTACAACATCAAAGAAATGAATGAAGCGCTTCAAAAAGAATTTCCAGATGTTACAATCAATCAGCTTAACACGATTTTAAACTATTTTACTATTAAACGACTGGTTAAAAGAACAAAAGAATATAACAAAAATCATGTAACATTAAAACCTTATTTTCCTGTAAAGGAAATAGAAGTAAAAAGCAATAAGCGTTACAGCATCGCGAAAGTCATAATAGATTATTTATATTCGCTTACCGGAAGTTCGGAAAGTCATAATAGCGAAGATATTGTTGTTGGATTTTCCGTACTTGAACTTAAAAACGAATTCGCGCGCAATCTTTTTGAGGACAAAGCCAAAACAGAAGAAATTGAAGATGCTTTGTATTATTTACTTAAGATTGGCGCAATGAAGATCGAGGGCGGATTTTTGGTAATCTATAATGCGATGCGCATAGAGCGTTTGGAAAAAGACAATAAGGCTCTGTATAAAAAAGAGCATTATTCGCAGCTTGAAGACTATTACAAAAACAAGCGGCAACAAATCCATATCGTAGGTGAATATGCAAATCGCATGATTAATGATTATCGCGAGGCAATGGAATTTGTAAATGATTATTTTGTAATAAACTACGATATATTTCTGCAAAAGTATTTTAAAAATAAAAAAGAAGAAATCACTCGGAATATTACACCAAAGAAGTTTAAACAATTATTTGGTGAGTTGTCCCCAGCTCAGCTTAATATCATAAAAGACCAGGATTCAAAGTGTATTGTTGTTGCGGCTGGTCCCGGAAGCGGTAAAACGAAATTACTTACTCATAAGCTGGCTTCGCTTTATATGATGGAAGACATCAAGCATGAACAGATGCTTATGCTTACGTTTTCGCGGGCTGCTGCAACAGAATTTAAAAAGCGTTTGATGACTCTTATAGGTAATGCTGCAAACTTTATTCAAATTATGACATTCCATTCATATTGCTTTGATCTTCTCGGCAAGGTTGGCAATATAGAAAAGTCAGATAAAATTATCGAAAAGACTGTCGAAAAAATTAATGCTAATGAGGTAGATTTAGCGAGGCTAACAAAAACCGTGTTGGTCATAGACGAAGCGCAGGATATGAGTGCAGCGGAGTTTTTACTTGTCAAAACTTTGATGGAAAAAAATGACAACTTACGGGTTATTGCTGTAGGCGATGACGACCAGAATATTTATGAATTCCGAGGTTCAAGTTCTGTGCATTTAAAAAAACTCTTGGAAGACCCTAATACAAAGAAATATGAATTAGTTGATAACTATCGCAGTAACGCTAATATTATAGAATTTGCAAACCAATTTGCAGAAGGAATACCGCAAAGGCTAAAGGAAACCCCAATAGTGCCTAGAAAAAAAGAAAACGGGGTAATCAGCATATCAAAACTTGTTTCGCAAAATATCGCGATTCCTGTTGTTAATGCGATTTTGGACATAAGACCATCAGGAACAACTTGCATCGCAGTAAGAACTAATGAGGAAGCGCTTAATATTGTAGGTTTGCTGCTCCAAAACGATATATCAGCGCGGCAAATACAAGCTAATAACGATTTTAGTTTGTACAACCTTGTTGAGATTCGGGATTTTATTAATGACATCGAAGTTGGTGATAACAGTTATGCGATAAGCGATGAGGTATGGCAAAGAGCAAAATACAATCTTAACAGAAAATACGAAGGCAGCGGGAATTTGCTGAGTGTATTTAAGCTCATACAGGATTTTGAAGAGACAAACAATAAAACAAAATATAAAAGTGATTTTAAACAATTTGTCTTTGAATCCAAGCTCGAAGATTTTATTTCAGAATCAGGAGGGGTAATATTTGTTTCTACAATTCATCAAACAAAGAGCAGGGAATTTGATAATGTTTTTTTAGCATTAAGTAATTTTTCTCAAATAGAAGATGTGAGAAAAAGAGAAATATATGTTGCTATTACACGAGCAAAGCAAAATTTATACATTTTATATAACGGCAATTACTTTGACAAAATCTTTGCTGAAAATATTAAAAGAACATCTGATAATAACAATTATCCGGAACCGGAACGGATTAGTTTGCAATTAACTCACAAGGATGTGTTTTTAGGTTATTTCGATTCTCGGCAAAGGGAGATAAACTCTCTTAGGAGCGGACAAGAACTTTTGATTCGCGAAACTGGTTGTCTTTTAAATGATACGCAAGTATTAAAGTTTTCATCTAAGTTTTGTGCTCAGATAGAAACACTGAAAGCAAAGGGGTACTATCCAAGGAGAGCATTTATCAGGCATATTGTTTTTTGGCAGGATAAAGAAAAAGAAAGAGAAGCCGAGATAAAGATTGTTTTGCCGGATATTGAATTTGAAAAAAGCAATAATAACTAGGGAAGCACTGATTAAATTTGACTCTAATCAGTGCTTCCACATTTTTTCTCGTTTTCTTGCAGAAAACTACGAAAAAAGGATAATAAGGTAAAGCT
>WQTU01000113.1 GCA_009786125.1 Spirochaetota bacterium | reverse complement strand
TATTGCCTCACCCGCCATTCTGCCGATTGGCGCGCTTACTTCATTTCTTGGCGCTCCGCTTTTCATTTATATGATTGCAAAAAAAGGATATATAAAATGATCAAGGTCAGAAATATTTCCTTTTCTTACAGCAAAAACATAATTTTGGAAAACATCTGCTTTGATCTGTTTCCTGGTGAATGCTTGGGAGTTTTGGGGAATAACGGCGCGGGCAAAAGCACGCTCATTACCTGCCTTAATAAAATTCTTCTTCCCAAAACCGGCGAGATGTATATTGAAGGTCAGGATATAATGAAAATGGGGCGGCTTGAAACAGCACGCCGCATTTCATATGTTGCGCAAAAAAATGAGATAGGGCAAGTCACTGTTTTTGATTCTGTATTGCTGGGGCGCAAGCCTTATATAAAGTGGACAATCTCGCGGGAAGACATAGATATTTGCAATGCAGTAATAGAGCAGATGGGTTTATCGCCATTTAAACTCAAATTTTTAAGTCAGTTGTCGGGAGGCGAGCTGCAAAAAGTAATGCTTGCAAGGGCTCTTGTTCAACAGCCAAAGCTCCTATTATTGGATGAGCCGACAAGCAATCTTGATCCAAAAAATCAATACGAAATGCTTTCGCTGATCTTAAAGCAGGCACGAGAGCGCAATATTTGCGTGTTAATTGTTATTCACGATTTGAATCTTGCTTTGCGATTCTGTCAAAAATTTTTGTTTCTCAAAAACGGAAATGTTTACCGGTACGGTGATGAATCTATTGTTACCGAAGAAACAATTTTGGCTGTGTATGGAATAAAAACAACAATAGCCAAGGTGAGTGGGCGGAAAATTGTTGTTGTCGATAAGGAGGTTTGAAGAAATGACGCTGGAAACCATTTTTTGTGCAAAACCCGTCAGCGGCGCTTGGTTTTTCCGGCGGGGTAGATTCGTCGTACCTGTGTATGCAGGGAAAAAATACGGCACAAGCCAGATTGCCTGTAGCCGAAGAAGCCAATTATAGAGTATATAGAGAATAGTGAAAACTTAAAAAGGAGCCTACCTTGAATACAAAGGTTAGCAGTCTCAGATTGAAAGAATTTGGATTGAGATGCCGCAGTGTCAAAACATACTAGTAGTCGGGGTTTTTTTGTACATTAATTGGACAGTTACTTTTTCCCCGTAACCTTAATTAAATGATAGCCAAATTGTGTTGAAACAACATCGCTTATGGAGCCGGTTCCGAGTCTGCTTGCAGCATCTTCAAATGGTTTTACCATTTTTCCGGGACCAACCCATCCAAGATCTCCGCCCTTTGTTTTGCTGGGACAAGTTGAATACTCTCTTGCAAGCGCCTCGAAATTCGCACCCTGCTTAATTTTTTTTAGAAGCTCCTGTGCCAGCGACTTATCTTTTACTAATATATGACTTGCTCTCCATTCCATGAAATCATTTTACATAAAAATCTATTTTACCTCAATAAAAATAATTGTAAAAATTGAAAATTGTTATATTATTTACCGACGAAGCGAGAACCGCGGACAAGCTGCCTGGCGGTCGCTTTGCGCCTGCTTGCACGTAATACCTTTTATTTTAAAAATTGAGTAATACTTTTTATCAAGAACTATGATTAAATTTTACCTTCTTGCTCCTGAAAAATCAGTTGATATAAACATTACGAATATGCTAAGGTATTAAGCATGAGCGAAAAAATTGTCTATCTTGATTACAATGCAACAACTCCAATACACCCGGAAGTTAAAAAAACTATAATAGAAAATTTTGATATTTTCGGTAATCCTTCGAGCCTTCATACTTCAGGCAGAATAGCTATGGAAAAAATCAACGAGGCAAGGAGCAGTGTTGCAAAACTTATTAATGCGGACTCCGAAGAAATTATTTTTACAGCAGGCGCATCGGAATCTAATAATACTGTTCTCAAATATGTAGTTTGCCAGCCGCAGTCTGACTGCGGGGAAGCTTGCCGCGCCTGTGCCGGCAGAAATGAAATAATTACTTCGGCAATAGAGCACCCAAGCATAATTTCAACCATGGATTTTATAAAAGGGCAGGGCGGCAAGCCTGTTGTGCTTGGAGTAAAGCCAAACGGAAAAATTGATCTGGATCTTCTTGAAAAAAACATTACCCATAAAACAGCCTTGATATCAATAATAATGGCGAATAACGAAATAGGCGTAATAGAAGATATTAAAACTATTGCCTCGATTGCAAAAAAACATGGGGTTTTGGTGCATACAGATGCTGTCTCAGCAGCAGGCAGAATTAAAATAGATGTAAAAGATCTTAATGTAGATTATCTTTCTCTTTCCGGTCATAAAATATATGCGCCCAAGGGGATTGGAATTCTCTATGTTAAAAAAGACTCTCCTTATTGCCCTTTTATACATGGCGGGCATCAGGAAGCGGGGAGAAGAGCAGGGACATTAAATAATCTTGGGATAATAGCAATGGGCAAGGCAGCGGAACTTGCGCTTAGTGAGATGGAAACAGAATCCAAAAGAATAAAAGCGCTGAGGGATAAACTCAGGGACGGCATTGTAAAAACAATTCCAGATATTTCGGTTAACGGCGATCAGGGGGATATTCTCCCCAATACACTTAATGTCTCCTTTATGGGGGCTGAAGGCGAAACCATACTTTTATACCTTGATATGGAAGGGATTGCAGTATCAACAGGTTCTGCATGTTCTTCGGATTCCCTCGAACCTTCCCATGTATTGCTTGCACTTGGGCTGTCTCCCGAGCTTGCGCATGGTTCAATAAGATTCAGTTTGGGAAGGGATAACACAGAAAGCGACATAGATTATGTGCTTGAAAAACTTCCTTCGATTATTGCAAAAATAAGAAAAATGTCTACGGCGTATAGGAGTAAAAAATGAGCGGGAATTGGCTATATTCAGAAAAAGTAAAAGAACACTTTAAGAATCCAAAAAATATCTTGGACGATGAAGACAAATACGACAGCGACGGCAGGGGAGAAGTAGGAAGCATTTCCTGCGGCGACCAGATGCTTGTTGTTATAAAAGTAAAAGATAACAAAATTGCAGATTGCCAATGGAAAACATACGGGTGTGCAAGTGCAATTGCAAGCACATCCATAATGTCCGAAATGGTTGTGGGTATGACATTAAAAGAAGCATACCGCCTTAATCCTGATGATATTGTAAGGCAGCTTGGTGGTTTACCGGATCATAAAGTACACTGTTCAATTCTTGGCGATAGAGCGTTGCGCGCTGCAATAGAAGATTATTACAGAAGAAATGGGCTTGAAAGCGAAATTGAACCAGAGGAAGCAAAAGTTGTATGCTCCTGTATGAATGTAACAGATAAGGATATTGAGAACTTTGTAAAAGCTGGTGGAAAAGATCTTGAAGAACTTCAGAAAAAAACAACACTTGGAACAGTGTGCGGCAACTGCATTAAAGAAGCAAAAGAGCTTTTGCACGGATATAAACATCTCTATGGGTGATATAACTCCATAGAAGCCGAGTTGCTTTAGCGGCAGCAGGCATTGTTTGTTATGTACTGTTTTACTTTTCTGAAGTCTTTCTTTTTAATATTATAGAAACCCCAATATATATAATTGATATTGTTATCGGAAGCCAATACATACTTAAGCTATACACATTAAATCGAGCAGAAACAGTTATTAATGAAGCCCATATAAAAAGAACATGTACTAAAAAAAGATCAATAAAGCGATAGAATTTTATTTTTCTTTTGATAAAGAGCAAAATAATGGTATTAACTACTGAAGCTGTTATGACAATACACCCTACCCTGCAATAATATCCATGAATAAATTTTCTTCAAATAAATCAAGCATAGAGCGATTAAGTATCAAAAAAAATATAAAAAACAAAACATCAAATATTATTACAAATATGCTTATTTTTTTGTCTTTATTTTTCATTTCATGTTCCATGTTCCATCATTTTTCACTTTATAACATTTCAATAATTTGTCAAGGAATTATTAGTAAAATGTCGTATGCCTATGGGTTATGCGAAGTAATGGCATACGGCATTTATTCTTTTATTTACAATTCTACTATTTTCTAATTATTCGCGCCTTTCCCAAGTAGAAAGCCCTGTGCGTTTATAAGAAGTATATATCGCTATATCACTCAAAAAACCATGAGGCCGAGTAAAAAACAGGGTAACATGAAAATCATCGTCCACGAATATCCATTCATGATTCTCAATATGCAAGTTAAACTGCTCGCTGTTCAAATAACTTCCTATGGGAAATTTCAGTAGTTCAATATCTGCTTCATTTCTTATCCACAATGTAAAACCAACTCCATTATTTTGGGTTTGCAAGAAATCCCAATGACGCAATTAATAATTTTGAAGTGCTTCAAAATTAGTTCCCCCAATTCAAAGATCAAGTGCAATAAAAATATACTGTCATACTCTTATTTCGCCTAACTTAACTTTAAGAATATCTTCTATTATATTACTAAGCTGCTCGGGTGTTCCTGTGTGAATATTCCCATCAGTATCGATAATCCATAATTCATTACAGTAGTTAAGAGCAAAATCAATATCGTGTGTCGTAATTATAACAGTTTTATTTTTTGATAAATTCGCAATAAGTTTTGACAACTCAATTTTGGACGGCAGGTCAAGAAACGCAGCAGGCTCGTCAAAAAAAATCAGAGGCGTATTTTGGGCAAGGGCTCTGGCAATCATAACTTTTTGTTTTTCCCCATCGCTTAAGGTTCTGAAAATTCTGTTTGAAAGATCGCCTATTCCAATCTCAGCCAGAGCTTTTTCTGTCTCAACATAATCTTGCTGCAAAAATTTTCCGCGCCAGCCTGTGTATGGAAATCTCCCCAGAGAAATAATTTCGAAAACAGTGAGATTTCCTGTCTCCGGCGGCTTGGAAAGCACCACAGCCCTAACTTTCGCAAGTGTCACAGAATTCATTTTGTCTGAATCTAAAATGTCGTTGTTAAACAAATAAAATATGTTGCCCGAAACTGGTTTTATAATTCCTGATATTGTTTTAAGCAGAGTTGTTTTCCCGCTTCCATTAGGTCCAATTATTACAGTTATCGAATTACTGTTTATGGAAAAAGAAAAACCCTTTGTAACTTTTTTGTCTTTGTAACCAGTTATTATATTTTTGGCTTCAAGAATCATTTGTTTATTTGTCATAATATCCTTTTAGCAACACCTTGATTACTATTGGCGCTCCTATTATTGCAGTTACTGAATTTAGCGGAAGAGTTGTGCCGTGCCCCGGAAGCGATGAAATTATATCTGCTGCAAGCGCGATTATGCTGCCGGAAAAGAAGGTTCCAGGGATTAAGATATTGTGTTTGTCTGTTTTCAGGAAAAATCTGCAAAAATGGGGAGAGGCAATTCCTATAAAAGCGATAGGTCCGCAAAGAGACGTTACTGCTCCTGTTAATATCGAAGTTATGATTATAACTGAATATCTGAACTGCTTGAGACTAAGTCCCATGCTCAATGCATAGTCTTCTCCGAGAAGATAGAGATCGCAGCGCTTTGAAATAACCACAGCAGCTAAAAAACAAACAGCAACTACAAGAACAAGAAAAAAAAGTGTATCCGGAGAAATATTTTTAAAGCTTCCTGCAGACCAGTTTATAAAAGATCTTACTGCATCATTTGGAGAGAAGCGTATCATTATTCCTGTGATGGAAGTTATAAAATAACCTGTAAGTATTCCTATAATAAGGGTAAGGGTTATGTTCCCTGTTTTTTTAACAAGCAGAACAAGAAACATGGTTACAGCAAGCGCTCCTATTATTGCCGCAGTTGCTGTAGATAACATTCCCGCTATGCCGAAAAAAGGGATGACCAAAATTACGGCAGCAGCTCCAAAACTTGCGCCGGATGCTATTCCGAGAATATCAGGCCCGGCCAAAGGGTTTCGGAAAAGTGTCTGAAGCAAAAGCCCGGAAAGCGCAAGCGCGCCTCCTCCGAGAAAAGCAGAAAGAGCTCTGGGAAATCTTATTTCAAACATTATTATTTTCCATATTTCGATTCCGGCAGCATCAGTATTTAAAAACGGGATTCCGGCAGAGCCTGTAAATAAATTTAATACAAAGAGAACAAAAGAGAGTATAACGAGAAAAAAGAAACCAATATATCTTTGCTTTTTTTCTATCATCTTCATTACCATTACATACGCTCTGCGCCTTTGAGTCAAGTGGCAGATTTTAAGTATTATTTTTAGAAAATGTCTTGAATATTCAGAAAAATTATAGTAGAATAATTTTGCCGGGTTTTATGGAAGTGAGGTGAGATTCCTCCGCAGTCCCGCTGCTGTAATTGGTTACAAACCTTTTGCGTCAAAGCAAAAACGATGTTTTGGCAACCACTGGATTTTTGTTTGCAATTTTATTGGACGAATAAGCGAGAATCGCGCGAAAGCTAAGCTTTCGCATGATCGAGCGATGAGGAACAAAAAGGGTCGCGTACGCGTACCCTTTATACTGATGAAATGCAAATAAATTAATCCGGGAAGGAAAAGGCAAGGCGGTATCCGCGACATTGCTGTCGAGTACCAGAGCCATAAGTCAGAATACTTGAACCCATGCTGTAGAATAATTCAAACTTCGAGGATTAAGTTGGAATGGGTCACAATTTTTCTGTTTGCTCCGCAATGGAAGGAGCAAAGAAACTACAAAAAAGGCTTATCTCTGACTTCTTTTTCAGAAGGAAAAAGGAGTTTTTATGAAAAAAATTATTGCGATTTTGGTTTGCATGATTGTCATAGCGCCTGCATGGAGCAATGATAATTCTCAATCAGATTCAAATCTTATAGAAGATGCTGATATTACAGTTTCAGTAACAGCAATGCGAAGCCATCAGCCCAATAATCAGATTCCTGCTTCCATTACAGTCATAACAGCAGAACAGCTTAGGCATAGAACCATTCAGGAAGCACTCAGGCTGTATGCAGGAATTGATATGCGCTCATTCAGCGGAACATCTGCTGTTTCTCAGCCTTCAGTAAGAGGGTTTACAGAAACCGGACATGGCAGGGTTTTGATTCTTTTCGACGGAATAAGACTAAATAATCCTGATATGTCTCCGCTTAACTGGCTTACAATCCCCGGCGCAGGAGAAATTGAAAGAATAGAGGTTGTAAGAGGCGGTGCAAGTTCGTTATACGGAGACCATGCTGTTGCAGCTGTTGTAAATATAATACCGCGTAAGCCTGAAGAAGGCGTTTCTGTAAGTGCAGGCGTTATAGGCGGCAGCAATTCTTATCTTGAAAAGAGTTTTACACTGTCAGGAGCTAATGATCTTTTATCGTTTTCAATATCTGCCATAGACAGCAGAACCGATGGCTGGAGAGATCGAACAGGTACAGAGAATACCGGTGCAAGTGTAAGTATTTCATCCTCATTTGCAGAAAGAGGTTCTGCTTCTCTTTTTCTTTCCGCAGGGAGTCAAATGTATGAAATGCCCGGCGGACTTACGAAAGAGGATTTTAAGGATAATCCCAGACAGGCAATACACAAAGATGATAAAGCAGAAATAAGGTTTTTATTTATGCAGGCTCAAGGAAAATGGGAGTTTACAGAACGCCTTTCTCTTTCCTTAACAGCAGGATATAATTCAAAAAATACAAATACAGACATGACTTCATGGGGAACTTTTACAGATACTAATTTAGATTCAATAACAGCAGGAATATCTTTTACAGGAGAATTTCCGCTGCTTTTAAGAGAAGTTAGAATGACAACAGGGATTGATTTTATCAGAAATGATCTGGATGCAAAAAGATATTTTGATGTAAATCGTGAAATCAAAGCTCCTGGCGGCGGTAAGGTTAACAAAACAAATTTTGCATTTTTTTCAAGAGGAGAATTACCAGTTACAGAGAGGCTTTTCTTTTCTGCATCCGGAAGATTTGATTATGCTTTATATAGCTGCAATCTTGATACTATAAATGAAAATAAAAGATATTCAATATTTAGCTATGGAGCAGGTCTTAATTTTATGCTTTCTGATAACGGCAAGGTATATGTAAGATATGACAGGGTTTTTAGATTTCCTTTCCTGGATGAATTAATAATTTATTCAGGCTTTCTAGATGATGCTATTAATAAAGATTTAAAGCCTGAGAAAGGGCACTCATTTGATTTAGGTGTTGAATATAGATTTGGAAAACGTGCTGTTTTGGGTGTAAATTTATTTCTGCTTCTGATGGATGGTGAAATTGCATGGAACAATCAGCTAGAGCAAAACAAAAATCTTTCTAAGACAATTCGCTATGGAGTAGAATCTTTTATTTCTTTTACTCCTGTAAAAAACTTTTCTTTAAGAGGAACCTATAATTTTACAATTGCAAAATTCCGGGATGGGGAAAATAAGGGTAATCAAATTCCAATAGTTCCTGTTCACAGATTTACAGTTGTCCCGGAACTTTCTTTTTTTAATATGTTAAGAATCTATAGCGAGATAAGTTACTCAGCTTCTTTTTTCAGAGGAGGGGATGAATCAAACACACAGGATAAAATTGATGGATATCTTTTATACAACATGGGGATAGTTTTGAATATACCTGCAGGAAAAAGTTTAATTACTATTTTTGGAAAAGTAAGAAATATTGCTAATAAAAAATATGCAGAATATGTATGGGGTAATTTTTATTACCCGGGAAGCGGGCGCGAGGTATTGGTTGGTGTATCATTTTCTTTATAGAGGGAAATATTATTTATTTTCTCTATTGCTTCATCTAATTTTTATTACTCTGGCATCGGTATTTATTTCTGCGCCTGCGGGGGATGGGGGTGCTTTCCTGCCGGCGCATGATGGGCAGGAGAAAACTCTAAGAGTTTCCTTTAACAGAAACCATACTGTTGCTGCACAAAATAACCCTTCGCAAACAAAAGCAGAAATAAAAAACACAACTATTGAGAAAAACAGTATCGTTAGCAATGAAACAATAAGCAATGAAGCACAATTCATCAGTATAGATGAAAATAGCAGAGAATCAAGAGAGCAAGCAAAATATGGCGCAGGTTTTTTCCGAAGAGCCCGCCTGGTATCGGAGCTGAGGCCTGTTTACCCAACCTATGCTGTAAGAAGAGGAATCGAGGGAACAGTATTAGTAGATGTAAGCATAGATTCTTTGGGCAGGGTCTCCGGGACAGAAATTGTAACTTCGAGTAACTATGCTATTTTAGATAGGGCGGCAATAAGATGTGTAAGAAGGGTCAGGTTTATACCAGCGAGTTATATGGGAAAACCTGTTGCCGATACTCTTAGAATCGCAATAAACTTCCGCCTTCAAACAGATTATGATTGATTTTCAGCAACAGCAAATGATATTGCATCATACCCGCTATTTTGAATTATATCCATTAGCTGCAGAACTGTTCCAAAATTACTTTTCTTGTCGCTTCTTATTATTATAGCAGGAAGATGTCCTCTGCTTGTTGTTGCTATATCTCTTAGTTTAAATTCTATTTGTATAAAATCTGTTTTTGCACTTTGAAAAAAAATATTACTCTCATCATTAATTTCTATGATAATTACATTTTCTGTCTGAGGCGCTTCTGCAGTTGAAACGCCTGGCAGGTTTATAGACAAAATTCTTTCTTCTGTTAATGTTGAAGTAAGCAGGAAAAATATTATCAGCATAAAAACCACATCAATAAGAGGAGTAAGGTCAGGAAAAGAATCTTCGGCGGGTTTTTCAAAATAATTGCCTGGATCATCTTTCATTTCAAATTTTCTCAAATACAATATTGCAGCAAAACTTAAGCCTTTCGATATATTTTTTAAAGCTGCCTCTAATTACGTGAGCTGCAATTATCGAAGTAATGGCAATTAAAAGCCCTGCTATTGTGGTAATCATTACTTCCCAGATGCCTCCGGCAAGCACTGTTGGATCTGCTGTTCTTCCGGAAGCAGAAACGCTTTGGAAAATTCTTGCAAGCCCTATAACAGTTCCGGTTAGCCCAATCATTGGAGAAATTTTTCCTATTAGATCAAGGAGATGTATCCTTTCAGAAATTTTTCCGGAGAGCAAAGAAATATCAATATCACATTCGCTTTTATAAGCTGTCCCCTGTTCAGCAGCTTTTTTTATTATCGCAAGAGAATTATTGGATATTTTATTTTTTACAATTTTCGCATCAAGAGAAAGCAAAATTGCGTCCCTGTTTTTCTCTCTTGCTAAATCTACTATTTTATTAAAGGTAGCTCTGCTTATAACAATTTTATAAATGCCTGATATTTTTTCTGCAATTACAGCAAGGGCGAGTATTGAAAAAAACAAGAGAGGATACATTAAGAATCCTCCCTTTTCGAATATTGTTTTAACGATTAAGTAATTCAAGTATCCCGCCTGCTGATCTTTGAAAGTTGATGGATGCTGTTCGATATGGAAATCCTGTTATTATACTCAACCCGCTGTTTAATGAATCATGCAGATAATTTCCCAAAAGTTTTGCATAAGCGCCATTGTTAATTTTTATTTCCCCGCCTCTGTTTAGAAGCAAAACTGTTTTCTTAAGAGATAGTTTTTTTGAGATGTTACTTATTTCCTCCATTAATGGAGTGTGAAGATATTTCAACAGCGCAACATATTTATTGTGATATTCTTTGTTTTTTTCTACAATCTGCTTTATTTGTGCGTTTCTGTCTCGTACAAGCTTCCCGTTTTTATCTTTTTTTGTTGGAAGAAATTTTATCATTGCATTATGATAATCTTTATTTTTTATAGTGATAAATAGTGCAATGTAAAACAGAATTACACTTGTTATATGTTTCTTCTCGCCTTTTGGATTGCTTTTGTCAACATCATCAAGAAGAGCAAAAACTTCACGCACAACAGAATTAAATTTATCTGCGGCAAGAGGTGCATAAAATTGAGTTGATGAATTTTCAAGTTGTTGAAGTGAGTCTTCAACAGTTGCAATTGTTTTTCGAATTCTTCCAAGTAGTTTATCGTTTTTTATTGTCTCAAAACATTCTTTTATATTGTTTTTTTCTTTATCAGATAGAAGATTATATACATTTATTCCCAGATCCTTTTTTCTGCTTAGCTTTGAAAGAAAAACTCCAATGTATTCGAAAAGTTCTGAAACAGCGTTGTCTGCATCTTTTATTTCAATATTTGAAGTTATGTAATTATTTATAAGAATCGCTATTTTATTTCCAGGAGCAGATTTTTTTGTAATAGGCAATGTTGTTTCTTCGTACAGCAATCCAAGTAATATAAAAATATTTCTTAGCGCTACAGCTCCGAATGTGGTATCTGTTCCCAAAAGATCAAGGGATTTATCTTTTGGGATTTTAGCGACATTTAAGAATTTTCCTGCCATTGAAGCATCAAGTTTTTCTTCTTCAGACACATTTTTGTTATAATTGAAAAAAACATCATCTTCTTTAAAAGCAGAGTTGCTATTTATTTCATATCTGTTATGCCAGATAAAAATTGGAAGCTCTTTTCTTTTTTCAAAAGCTTTTTTTATATAGCTCCCGCTTGCCACATGCGCAACCGGCTCGGGGTTTGTAATAACAAGAAGAATATCTGCAAAATCGAGGAAAGCAAGATTTTCTTTTTCATCATAGCCTGCAGGAAGGTCGAATACTATTATGTCAAATTTATCTTTTTCACTAAAATATGTGTTATTTTTAAAATTGTTATATACTTCAGCTGGTTTTACTTTTCCTGTATTTTGAAAAGGCGTAAGCAGAAAAAGATTTTCAAAAATTTTTATGGGCGCTTTATCCCCGCTTTTAATATTTTCAATATCCAGAATTGTTTTTATGTTTGAAAGCGGATCAACATCTATAAGCAAAGTTTTTTTGTTTCTTCCTGCATAATAGATTGCAAGATTTACCGATGTCGTGGATTTGCCCACACCGCCTTTTCCTGACCCTACAGCGATCCTGTTTTTTACTATTTTGCTGCCAGAGCCGTCTGTCTGAGCTGTTTTTCTTTTGTCTGTCACTATTTTTAACCTTCCTGTAAAAATCTATACAGTCTTATAGATTATCGGCTTTTAAAAACTCTTATTTACAATGATTATTTTTAAAATTTATATATATTCCTTGACAACTCTCCTGTTAAGAGATATATTATAGTTGAATGATTGCTCAACTGATAAACAAAGGAAGATGAGAGTGCAGCGAAAAACGCCACTGTGCGATTGCGAAGTTATTCACGAAGAAGTAGTTAAGAGAGTCCGCAAAAATATGCCAAAAGAGGCGGAGTTTTGCAAACTTGCCGATCTCTACAAAATGTTTGCCGATACTACCCGCGTTCGCATTCTCTGGGCGCTTTCCAGCGAGGAAATGTGCGTTTGCGACATAGCTGTATTGCTTGGTATGACAAAATCTGCGATTTCGCATCAACTTAGATCTCTGCGCTTTGCCAATCTGGTTAAATATGACAAAAGAGGGAAGGAAGTCTACTATTCTCTGGCAGACAACCGCGTGAAAGAGATTTTTAAAAAGGGCTTTGAACATGTTCGCTGACAGCAGGGTGATGCAGTGGCATTTTTTTTGCCAAATAGTTGAATGATTGAGCAATTATAGTGCCGAGGAGATTTTGTAATGACTAAAACTTATACATTGAAAGGGCTTAATTGCGCTTCCTGCGCTGCAAAGATTGAGCGCTCTGTCCGGGCTCTTGAAGGCATTAATGCAGTAACGTTAAATCCTGTAACTGCAATTCTGAATGTGGAATTCAGCGACAAGCTCGCCGGACAAATAACCAAACTTATTGAAGATATTGTTCGCAGATATGAGCCGGATGTGGAAGTTGTAGCCAGCTCCGAAAACAAAAGCAGCCATGTAGCAACAAACGATACAAGATTGAGAATCATCAGGCTTATAGCCGGTGCTACAGTTTTTGCAGCAGCCATAATAATTGAGACTTTCTTTGCAGCAAAGCTGCTGGCGTGGATTTCTTCGGCTATTTTTACTGTTGCTTATCTGATACTCGGCGCCAACATCATTTTGCGGGCTTTGAAAAAAATAATCCGCGGACAATTTTTCGATGAAAACTTCTTAATGAGTGTGGCAACTATTGGCGCCTTTATTATTGGCAAATATCCGGAGGCAGTAGCAGTAATGCTCTTTTACCAAATTGGGGAATTTTTCCAGGAAATGGCTGTAAATAAATCAAAGAAATCCATAAGCGCTTTGATGAATATACGGCCGGATTATGCCAATCTCTTGCGAGGTAGCGAAGAAACAAAAGTTGATCCAAACAGCGTAAATATCGGAGAAATAATAATTGTTAAACCGGGCGAAAAAATACCTTTGGACGGCGAAGTCGTGGAAGGTGAGGCTATGCTGGATACTTCTGCGCTTACCGGCGAGTCTGTTCCCCGCAAGGCAAAGCTAAAGGATACAGTGCTCTCCGGCTGCATTAATCTTAATGGCGTATTAATCATTAAGGTAACAAAGACATTCGGGCACTCTACTGTAGCCAAAATAATAGACCTTGTGGAAAATGCTTCAAGCAAAAAAGCGCCTACCGAAAACTTTATTACCACTTTTTGCCGCTATTATACTCCGGTTGTAGTAGGGCTTGCTGCGTTAATTGCTGTTGCTCCGCCGCTTCTTGGCTATGGCGACTGGGCAGACTGGGTGCACCGAGGTCTTGTCTTCCTGGTTATTTCCTGCCCGTGCGCCCTGGTAATCTCCATACCTTTGGGATTTTTCGGCGGCATTGGAGGAGCTTCCAGAAAAGGCGTATTGGTAAAGGGCAGCAATTATCTCGAAGCGCTAAATGCTCTTGATATTGTGGTATTTGACAAGACCGGAACTTTGACAAAAGGAGTATTCAAGGTAACAGGAATACAAACTGCAGGTAATTGCACAGAAGAAGAGCTGCTGGAGTTTGCAGCAAAAGCAGAATCTTTTTCGAATCATCCTATTGCGCTCTCAATTCTGAAAGCATACAGCGACTACGACAGAGAGATTGATAAATCAGAACTTTCGGAATATAGCGAAGTTTCGGGTCACGGAGTTAGCGTAAGGGCAAATGGTAAAACAATACTTGTTGGAAGCCACAAACTCATGGCTGCAAACAACATCTCTTTTGCGGAGACGCAGGAGGTTGGTACAAAAGTTTATGTGGCAATAGATAATCTTTTCGCTGGCAGCATTGTTATCTCTGATGAAATAAAGCAGGACAGCAAAGCAGCTATTGCCGCACTCAAGGCTCATGGCATTCGCAAGACAGTAATGCTAACAGGAGATAACCAGCAAATAGCAGCAGCAATTGCCAAAGAACTTAATCTTGACGAATGCCATGCCGGGCTCCTGCCTCACGAAAAAGTGGAGAAAGTGGAACAACTCCTGCTGCAAAAACAACCCAAAGGCAAGCTCGCTTTTGTCGGCGATGGCATCAACGATGCGCCGGTGCTGGCTCGTGCAGATGTTGGCATTGCAATGGGCGGTCTGGGCTCAGACGCAGCGATTGAAGCTGCGGATGCGGTATTGATGACCGACGAGCCAGCGAAGCTTGTAGATGCCATCAGCGTTGCCAGCTTTACAAAGCGAGTAGTCTGGCAGAATATTGTTTTTGCGCTTGGAATCAAAGGTCTTTTTCTGATTCTCGGCGCACTCGGCGTTGCCTCCATGTGGGAAGCTGTTTTTGCCGACGTAGGAGTTGCTCTGCTTGCGATACTTAATGCCAGCCGGGTAATCAAGGGCGCTTGACAAAGTTGTAATGCAAGGCTGCCAGGCAAAAACATCAAGCAGTCATCAATCATGCCAGCCATTTTCTTAAATAAATGGTATTACGCGCAAAGCGACCTTTTGTTCGTTCCCCTCGTTCGGTACATAAGGGGCATAGCCCCTTTATCCACCGCGGCGTTCGGTCATGTGCGTGCAAGCCGCCCGCGCCCCGCATTTTGCCGGCGAATAAAAAACTGCACAGAAAAAAGCAGTAAGCGGCATTGCAAGCAAAATGCCGAAACTGCCTGCCAGAGCTTGCAAAACTTCCACGACAATCATTTCCGAATTAAACAAAACCAAAAGCGAATCGCTGTATACGCCCAGTAGTAACACAACTGATAACGACGTACCAATATACGCAAGAATAAGCGTATTTGCCATAGTGCCGAATATATCACGCCCAATATTCAAGCCTGAGCGGAATAAGGTTTCAAACTTAATCACTTTGGCTTTTTCTTTTAGTTCCCATAACGCAGAAGATATTGACATAGCCACATCCATAATTGCACCCATAGCGCCTATAATAATACCGGCAAAAACTATTGCTCTTAGATTTAGCGGGTTGTCTACAGGAAGGGTCATTAAAAATCGCGAGTGTTCATCTATAATTCCTGTCAAAAACAATACCCTGTCCATTATGAGAGTAATTAGCCCTGTTACCAGAATACCGCTAATGCAGCCAATTGTCGCAGAAAGAGATTTTTTATTAAGCCCGACTACAATTGTAAATGTCATTATTGTCGTATATATACACACCAGCATAGCCATTACATAGATATTTTTTCCCGAAAGTATAGATGGGATAAATACTGCAAAAATAGCTCCAAATGTTAAGCCAAGAGAAAGTATAGCGTTAAACCCTTTCTTGCCGCCAAAAAACAAAACGCATAACGTAAATATTATTCCCAGCGCAAGCAGCTTGTTTGTCCGCGAATGTCCGTTAAAAAACCATTCATCATTTATATTAATCAGAAGAATTGAATCGCCTTTACTGACTTCTCTTAATGCCCCCTGAAACAAACTGCTTAGGCTTTGCTCTGCTGTTATAATTTCTCCTCTTCGCACTCCGCTTGTTACTCGCGCCTCAAAAATTATTTTTTCCCCCAGCATTGGCGAAAATTCATCGAACCAATCAAAGTTGGCGCCTACCTGAATTCGCTCCACGATTTTATGAACTTTAGCTCTTGTAACTTCTTGATGCATTCCGTCCTGAAATACAAAGCGATCTTGTACAACTATATTATGCCCTATAAAAAGAAGGAGTACAGCAACAGTAACTGTTGCCAGATATGTAACTTGTATTTTCATGAGAAATCTCCTCTGTCAATGTTACATCTGCGTTGCAATCAAGCCGACTATTATACCGAACAACGTTACTATGGTTGCTGTCCGGTTTTTTGTCATAACAATTGACTGCGGTATTATTTCGCCAAAAACAATGTACAACATTGCGCCGCCTGCTGCAGAAAGCGACAGAGCAACTGCGGTGTCCGAAATACTCCCTATAAGAATACCAATAAGTCCGCCAATGAGCGTAGTTGCCCCGCATAAAGCCGTAAGAAAAACTACCCGCCACCTGTTTACCCCCCCAGCCAACAGCGGCGCGGCAATTGCCATCCCTTCCGGAATATTGTGCAGCGCAATCATTATCGCCAGAAGTGCGCCAAGCTGGAAGCTGTGGCTTCCGGCCGCGCCTATAGCTATTCCCTCAGGCACATTGTGCAAACCAATTGCAATGAGCATCAAAATCCCAGAACGAAGCATTTTTGTGCGTTCATGAATAAACTGACTTCCGTGATAAAGCTCTTCTGGCGTGTGGTGTACCTTGAGGTTTTCTTCTCTTGTTTCCGTTATTCTGTCCACAATGCGGTTTAGCACCATTATAACAACAATGCCAAGCAGAAGCCCGGCTAGAGTAATAACAACACCTGCTATCTCAAAGGTTTCGGGAATCAAGCCAAAGCAAACAATGCTCGTCATAACTCCTGCGGCAAAAGACAAGAGCCAGCATGTCATTGTTGCCGATGGCTTCTTAAGCAAAACCGCGGAAATCAGCCCGCCTAACCCCATGCCGCAGATTCCTGCAACTGCACTGAATAAAATCATTTCTATTATCATACTTTTTCCTTATTTAATATTAGTTAGTTAGTTTTCTATAACTCTATATAGGTTAGTGCAAGCTAACCAAAATGTCAAGCGGTTTAAAGTATCAATTATCCAAAAATATAGTTTTTTTCATTTTAAAATATTGTTGTTTTGCGATTAGTTTCATGTTATGATTGATGATAAGCAGAAATCCATGAGGAGCAGGTATGAAAACACATGAATCAATGGAAAACTATTTGGAAACCATTCTTGCATTAAGCCTCAAGGGGACCCCGGTTCGTTCGATTGATATTGTCAATAAGCTTGGGTACAGCAAAGCAAGCGTAAGTATTGCCATGAAAAATCTGCGCACAAAAAATTACATTATAATGGATACTGATGGCTATATAGCATTGACCTCTAAGGGTCAAAAAATAGCGAATACAATGTATGAACGCCATATTGCTATTTCCGACTGGTTAATTTTTTTGGGCGTTGATAAAAAAACAGCAATATCTGATGCATGTAAAATGGAACATGCCATGAGCGAAAAAAGTTTTTTGGCAATAAAAAAGCATATAGAAAATTGGAAGCGCAGCTACACTAATTCCTAGGAAACCGCTGATTTATTCAATCGAGAATAAATTGCGCAGCATCCCGAACTTGTTCGGGGCTACATTACCTTATTATCTTTTTTTCGCAGTTTTCTGCAAGAAAACGAGAAAAAATGTGGAAGACTGATTAGAGTCAAATTTAATCAGTGCTTCCCTAGCTATTCTATTAACATTTAAAGCTTACTTCGAAATGTCAAGCTAAAACATATTATTCTGTACTTTGCCTGGAGCGAACCACCCGAAAGCCATAGAAATGGAATCCATTCCACGGGTTGACGTGCAGCCGAAGCGCGGAACGGAGATCCGCCGCATCATTGTACCACGACCCGCCGCGAATCACTCGGCTAACTCCTGAATTTGGACCGCGCGGATCAGTCTTGGCATCAGCGGTATAATCGCCAAATCTGTCCCAAACCCACTCCCATACATTTCCATGCATATCATACAAGCCCCAGGCGTTAGCAGGCAGCAACCCGGTTTGACGAGTCATTCTGTTACTATGAGGCCAAAACCAGGCGTCATCAGCGCTTATGGTATTCCCGGTATTATACGCAGTTGTTGTTCCTGCCCGGCAAGCAAATTCCCACTCTGCCTCTGTAGGCAAACGATAACCATCAGCATTCCAGTTAACTGCTACTCTATTCCACGCAGGATTATTGCCGGTTGGCAAAGTCCCCCAGTTATCAGGATTTGTGCTGCCATTTATACTATAAACAGGAGTCCGGCCTCTTAATATACTCAATCTGTTAGAGAACACTATTGCGTTATACCAACTTACACTATCCGCCGGGCGTCTTCCCTGTATTTCGCCTGGCGCAGGAGGATGGTCTGCTCCCCGAAAAAAACCATGATCCGCCCCCATTACAACCGCCCACTGCTCTTGCGTTATAGGATGCTTTGCCATGTAAAAGCCGCTTACTGTTACAGTATGCTGCGGACCTTCATTATCCCTGCGGCCAGGCTCATTTGCAGGGCTGCCCATGGTAAAAGTACCGCCAGCTATCCATACTAGCTCAATCAGGTCTTCGATAGTAACTTCTGCGCTAACCGCAAATTCATCGAAATTTTCCGCCAGACAAGCTGTTGCGAGCGCTAAGTTCAGTCCGCAAGACCTTGGGTACGCCTCGCCTGAATACTGGTCATAACTTTCCGTGCAAGAAATAAAAAAGATACATAACACTAACGCGGCAATACCGTAAAATAACAAATGTTTTGCTTTCATCATAAAGTATAACTCTTTATTAAAAATTTGAGACACAACTCATGGTATTAGCATATATAGCTTGCTCCTGAATGTCAAGTTTGGAACAAGCTATATATCTCTTGCGGCTTGGGTTTTTTAAGTTTTTTCGAAATCATCAGGACCGTGCTTGCACAGAGGACAAACGTAATCCGCAGGCAGAGTATCGCCTTCGTATACAAATCCGCATATTTTGCAGACAAATCCTTTCTTCGCATCTTTTGGCTTTTGCGGCTTTGGTTTAATGTTGTTAAAATAATACTGATATGTTGCGCTCGCTTCGGTTGACAATACAAAAGTCTGGGTAACATCTGCAATAAAAAGCGTATGGGTCTCATACTCAAGAGTTTCTGCCACCTTAGCTGAAATTACAGCATTAACATGATCCGGCACATAAAAGATGCCGTTAGCCGAGCGTAAGCTGCTGCCGTACCCTGCGAATTTGTCACTGCTGCGTCCGCTTTGAAAACCAAAGTGCTCGAACACCTTAAACGGAGCGCTTTCGCTCAAAACCGAAACATTAAACTCTCTTGAATTATGAATCATGTCGCGGGTTAAATTAGCCTTGTTTACAGCTACGGATATTCTTAGCGGCTTTTCGGTAATTTGGGTAACAGTGTTGATGATACAGCCGTTATCTTTATCTCCGTCTCTCGCGCTTAAAACAAATAAGCCGTATGAGAGCTTGAACATAGCTTGCGGATCAATGGCGTTCGGAGCAGCAGGAGTTTTCGCAGGAGTTTCTGCGCTCTTTTTTGCTGCATCTGCTGCTGATGATACCGAAGAAGCCGGGAGAGTAGCAATAAGCGCATCTGCCATCAGATTAATTTCCGAAAGCTGTGCTGTTTTTAAACTCGACTTAATGCTAAGAATATTGTCAAGAAATGTGATGTTTTGACTTTCTCCAAGTTTTTCGCGAATCAAACCGCCGCTTGTTGCTGCCCACGAACCATTCTCGATAATGGCAACAAAGCGATTCTGAATATTGTGGGAAACAAGATCGCTTATAACTGCTTCCATTGTAACAAAGATTCCTGCGTTATATGTTGTGGAGGCAAATACCAGATGGCTCCACCTAAACGCTGCTGCCACAATTTCGGATGCCGGGATAACCGAAACATCGTACATTACTGTTTTTATCCCTTTCTCGCGAAGCTGGCAGGAAAGAATTTCCGCTGCATTTTCCGTGTTCCCGTAAACCGAAGCATAAGCAATCATTACGCCATATTCTTCCGGCGTATAACTGCTCCAGAGCAGGTATTTAGAAACAATATTTTGCAGTTTTTTGCGCCACACAAAGCCGTGAAGCGGGCATATCATGTTGATCTCAAGAGTAGATGCTTTCTTTAACAAAGCTTCGACCTGGTTCCCGTATTTGCCGACGATGTTGGTGTAGTAGCGTCTGGCTTCGTCCATGTAATCCTTGTCAAAATCCACTTCGTCGGCAAAGAGCGCGCCGTTTAACGCACCAAAGCAGCCGAACGCATCAGCAGAAAAAAGAATCTTGTCAGCAGAATCATAAGTAACCATTACTTCGGGCCAGTGCACCATCGGCGCCATAACAAAATGCAGGAGGTGCTTTCCTGTAGAAAGCGTATCGCCTTCGTTTACAATTTGAACGCGTGAATCAATATTTACATTATAAAATTGTTTGATAAACTCAAAAGTTTTAGCATTGCAAATGATCTTCATATTCGGGTACTGACTGACTAATTCCATAAGCCCGGAAGAATGGTCGGGTTCCATGTGCTGCACTATAAGATAATCGAGCGTTCTGCTCCCCAGCGCCTCGGCTAGGTTTTCCAGAAACCTGTACTGCACTGCTTTGTCAACTGTGTCAAATAAAATGGTTTTTTCGTCGCGCAAAAGGTATGAATTGTAGGATACGCCTTGGGGAACAGAATAAACCCCTTCGAACATTGCCAACCGCCTGTCATTTGCACCGACCCAAAATAAGTCATTTGTGATTTTTTTAATACAATGCATAAAACTTTCTTCTCCTAAATATATGATGCTTTAAATTGTCATTGAGTCTGCTTGTGTACAACGCCGAGCACGGCATCCGTGCCGCAGACTCTCCGACGAATCAGGATTAAATCCTATTTGAAATATCTTGCCAAAAGACCTTTAAAAGCAGCGCAGTGGCGAGCTTCGTCTCTTGCCATTTCGTGTACTGTATCGTGAATAGCATCCAGCCCTTTTTCCTTGGCTCTTTTGGCAATGTCTGTCTTGCCTGCACAAGCGCCATGTTCTGCCTCGATTCGCATTTCAAGGTTTTTCTTGGTGCTGTCTGTAACCACTTCGCCAAGAAGTTCCGCAAACTTAGCAGCATGTTCTGCTTCTTCGAAAGCTGATTTCTCCCAATACGCGCCGATTTCCGGATATCCTTCACGATATGCGACTCTTGCCATAGCAAGGTACATGCCGACTTCTGTGCATTCGCCGTTGAAGTGCGCCTGCAGATCTTTTACAATATCAGGGTCAACCCCTTTTGCAACTCCCAGAACGTGCTGCGACGCATAACTTGCGCCGGCTACCTGCTCGCTAAATTTTGTTGCAGGAACATTACACGTAGGACAGGCCTCTGGGGGCTCATTGCCTGTATGCACATAGCCGCAAACTGTACAACTCCACTTCTTCATTTTTTTCTCCTATAAGATAATATGTTTACGGTCTAAGACCGCAGAATCCAAACAAAAAATTACTTGCTTTCTTAACATCAAAATATAATCCTTGTACCAAACTGATCAACAAGAATCAGTGTTCCAAGAACACCGGTATAAATCGCAAAACAAAAAAGCGATTTTTCCCTTATAATTTTCATCATAAACCGCACTGCAAAAAAACCAACAATAGCGGCAGTTACAGTACCAATAATAACCTCCATAGCGCCCATGCCGCCGAGAGCTGCGCTATCTATGCCGTCAGCCGCCAGCTCCTTCAGGTGCAATGCCAGTGCGCCAAGTATTGCTGGAATAGAAAGCAAGAATACAAATCTTGCAGCAAAGTCCCGGTTTAGCCTGCGGGAAAGCGCGCCGGTTATTGTTGCGCCCGAGCGCGACACGCCGGGAATAATTGCAATTGCCTGCAAAATACCGATGATTAACGCATCCATCCAGTTCATTTCATCGGCTTTTCTAAGATTATTGGCAGCGCGCCTGGAGAGCAGCTCTGCGGTAGTCAGTAACGCTGCTGTGATTAAGAATGAAACTCCCAAAAGCTGACCTGTTGCAAAAGCGTGTTCTATTGGTTTCCTAAAAATAATGGCAGCAACGACTGTAGGAATTGTTGCTAGAATCAAAAACCCTGTAAGCGGCTGAACAAGGCGCTGCAAAATTGCCAAAATATCGCGCCAAAGCACTGCAATAACTGCTGCCAAAGTCCCAACGTGCAGCATAATATCGAAAAACAAAGTTGGTTCTTCGATGCCGAATATTCTATGCAGCAGAACAAGATGCCCGGAACTGCTTACCGGCAAAAACTCTGTAAGTCCCTGTACAATTCCTAGCAAAATAGCGTATAAAATGCTCATTTAAACTCCTGCGAGCCGCGCCTCCTATCAATTTCATAATAGCAAGTATTTTATTTTTTTTAAAGTAGGGGAGGGAGATTTTTTTATTAATTATGTCTGTAATACTGATACGTCATCATATACGAAGCTATAGCATAGATGAAAACTCACCGGTTGAAAATCCTTCCAAAAGGGGCGAAATATAATAGCCTCTGCTCTTAAGGACTAATTTACTACAGCTTATATTAAGAATTGTGCAGCAAACAGCTATATTTTTGGAAAAAAACCTTGCATATTTTATACTTGTGTTATAAACTCTATAAAATTTATTTTACATAAGGAAAAAATTATGATAAACTTTAAAAAGGTCTTCCGTCTTCCGTCTTCCGTCTTCCGTCTTCCGTCTTCCGTCTTCCGTCTTAAATAAAGCACTACATATAAGAAGAAACTTTGCGGTTTTAACTCTTATTGTCTTTTTACTGGCGCTTTCTGCTTGCGACAATTCAAGCCCTACTTATCATGGTCCGAGAGGTACAGCTCCAACAATAACTACAGGTTCTTTGCCTGGCGGTGTTGTGGGAATGCAGTTTAACGCTTCACTTATAACTACTGGAAGTTCACTGCATCCTCATTTCTCGTGGAGTCCTGCTACTTGGCAAGACAGTTTGCCTGGCGGGTTGTGGATTTGCAGTATGACAGGAACAATTTCAGGGACGCCAACTACCGCAGGTACCTTTAACGTGCGAATAAGTGTCATGACCGAATTTGGATCCTACTCAAGGGATTTTTCCATAGTTATTACCCCTGCGCCTGTTGCTCCGGAAATAATAACATCAACAACATTACCGTCAGGAGTTGTTGGAAAATTGTACCACAAAGAGCTTACGGCTTTAGGAACCGGACCTATTACTTGGGAAATTGTTACTCCTGGAACCGGTGTTTTGCCCGGCGGGTTAAGCCTTGATTCCAATACTGGTGTAATTTCCGGAACACCAACTACAAGAGGCTTCTTTAGTTTTACTGTAAGGGCTGTAAGCGAGTGGGGCAGCCATGAACTGGCATTTACAATGGAGATTAACGTTATACCAACAACAACAGCGCCAACTTCCCCGCTTCCTGGCGGCTTTGTAGGAGCATGGTACTACCCTATATATCTTAAAGGTATAGGGAACTTTGATTGGGAAATTATGACTTGGGATATTGTAAGCGGCAGTTTACCGCCGGGATTAAGCGGTACCCAAATTAATCCTACTGGGTGGAGTCCGAGTGCTTTTAGAATTTCAGGAACACCATCTACGCAAGGCACTTTTAACTTTACCGTAAGGGCTGCAAATGATTTTGGTTATGCTACATTGCCGCTTTCCATAACTATCCATTCGCCGCATGGCATTACATGGAATATAGCAACACACAACCAGGATAGTACATTTTATGACATTGTTTTTGGCAATGGGAGGTTTGTTGCTGTTGGTACTAGTTGGAATAATGATATTGGGATGTCTGTTGGTATGGCTGCATGGTCGACTAGTGGCGCAAGCTGGACAGCAGCAACATCACTACCCACTTTTAGTGTTCCAGGTTTATCTGCCGTTGCATTTGGCAATAACAGGTTTGTTGCTATTGGGCATGGAGGCGAAGTTACATGGTCAACTAACGGTGAAACTTGGCATACTACTGCATCAGTATTAGGCTGGTTTGGCTGGGGCTGGTCTATCGTATTTGGCAATGGCAGGTTTGTTGCTTATAATTGGAATAGTGTTGCATGGTCGATTGACGGTGAAACTTGGCATACTACATCAGCATCAGGCATTGTGGGTATCGCATTTGGCAATGGCAGGTTTGTTGGCAGTGATGCTTGGACTAATAATAAATGGTCTATTAACGGTGAAACTTGGCATTATGCACAACACTGCTATTATACTCAGACACACCACGCGGGTTGCTGCTTATTCGGAGTCGCTGCTTTTGGCAACAACAGGTTTGTTGGACTAGGAGGTTGGGGGGCAGTATTATCGACAGATGGTGCAGTCTGGACTTGCGTCACCTACGCACTCGGGGGGAGCTCACAGTTTGCCGGCCAAGGCATCAATAGTATAGCCTTCGGTAACAATAGGTTTGTTGCTGTTTGTGGCAACGGCATACTTTTGTCAGCCGAGGGGCGTAACTGGAGCAGAGTGCCGGCTAGTACAGCATTTCAAAACACTAACCTAACTGGCGTTGCTTTTGGTAATAACAGGTTTGTTGCTGTGGGAACAGTTTGGGGGACAGGAGTAAATAGAATTATATGGTCTGAGTAAAAACGTAGAGCAATGGCTGCTGCTAGAGCAGCTTGCTCTGCATTTCTATATTAAAAATACTTAGCGCTCTTCGCACTTTAGCAAGAGCAATTTTGAGTAAACAAAATCGCCCTGTTGGGCTGCATAAAAGCAAAGGAGTAACAACATGAGATTAAAATACGGCGTAGGCGAGGATTAGCATTAAACTGTACCCTGCGAAGAATCTTATTGGCGCAACGATTATCGGGAATGTTAATACCCCGTAGCAAGAAAAATAAAAACAAACAAGGATTAAACTATGAAAACAAAGAACAAACTTTTACTAAAGATGCTTGCAATTGCTCTGGCTGCGATAATTGGGTTTACATTTATCGCCTGCGACAATTCTTCGCCAAGCATAGAAAGTAGCGGCAATGGCGGGAATGGTAATAACGCTAGCCAAAATGGTAACAACAAC
Source organism: Spirochaetota bacterium (assembly GCA_009786125.1). Lineage (GTDB taxonomy): Bacteria > Spirochaetota > Spirochaetia > CADAEX01 > CADAEX01 > WQTU01. The sequence continues at coordinate 913 of WQTU01000113.1, read as the reverse complement.
GGCAATGGCAATAATAATGGGGGTGTTTTTACTCCGGATTTCACCTGGCCTGTATCGAATGCGGCTTCCTTGCAAAATGCAATAGAAGCGATAAGGAATGGCGCCAATAACATGACGCACCACATCACTATTTCCGATGACGCTTCCATAACAGCTTCCACCGGGGTTGGCGCTGCTGCGAATACTTTTGGTACAGTTACCGGTTTAATAGTGCTTATAGAAGGCAACAGTACCCCTATTATTTCCTCAACCGGAACCGGCAGCCGTCTGCAAGTAGGTTCCGGACAAACAGTTATAGTCAGAAATGTAATACTGCAAGGGAATAACGTAAGCACTAACAATTACGCAGTAGTTAGAGTTATGGGCGGAGGAACCTTTCGCATGGAAGGCAACACCACCGTAACAGGCAATGCTAGTATTTTGCCGGCGGCGGAATACTAGTTGAGAACGGCGGAACACTTGTTATGCAAGATAACTCCAGGGTAACAGGCAATTCAACTACCACAACGCTTTCCGGCATCAGCGGCATTGCAAGCGGCGGCGGGGTATTTGTTGCTCATGGCGGCGGAACATTTATCATGCAGAACAATGCCGCAGTGTATAACAACACTGCACATGCCACTTTAATGAACAACTTTGCTCACGGCGGCGGTGTGTATATGGGCTTTAACACTACTTTTGTTATGAAAGATAACGCTTCTGTTAGCGACAATACGGCAAGTATTTCTAACAGTTCGAATAGAGCTTACGGCGGCGGGATTTTTCTCGCTGCCGGTTGGGGAGCTATCCCAGGGGCAACCTTCACCATGTATGGTGGCTCAATTGATAACAATATCGCCATCGGCGGCGCCCCTGGCGGGACAATTTTTGGCAATGCTCGTGGCGGCGGCGTGCATGTCGAGCCCGCCGCCGG
>WQTU01000112.1 GCA_009786125.1 Spirochaetota bacterium | reverse complement strand
GCGCCATCCTTCGTCCCCGAAGGCAGCTAATCATGTTTGATTAACCGCCCTCAAGGGCAGAAATATATAAAACCTGCCCAAACTTATTAGGCAACTTTTTTTAGAGATAAATAAATTATAAAGTGCTTGACATAGTGATGTTAGGCTACATAATGTCTTGTCTTGTCTTGTCTTGTCTTGTCTTGTCTTGTCTTGTCTTGTTGCTGTGCGCTTGTGCCGCAGCTTGTTGTTCAAAATTCATTGCATGGTATTTTATCAGTCTTATTAGAATTATACAAGTAAAATTTTACAAAATATCACGCCAAACGCATGAGGATTTTAACCACATCCGGATTTTTTTTGCCTGCCTCTTGACTAAAAAGCTTTTTTGGGTAATTCTTTTATGATAAGTGCTTTCTGGCGCAACAGTTTTTCTGCAGCCAATATATCCCCGTTGTATTGGATTGCAAAATAAGTTTGTTTGTGCAAAATATAAAAAAAGGGCAGATAAATGAGAACGATTTTTTTAAAGCCAGCAGATGTTGAAAGAAAATGGTATGTAATTGATGCTAATGATAAGGTTCTTGGAAAGGTAGCTGTTAAAGCAGCAAATCTTGTGAGAGGCAAGCATAAACCATGTTTTGTTCCGCATCAGGAAATTGGCGATTATGTTATTATAGTAAATGCAGAAAAAGCCGCAGTAACAGGCGGAAAAGAAAAGAAAAAGCTCTACTATCATCATTCAGGTTATTCCGGCGGTCTTAAGGTTAATAGTTATGAAAAAATTATTGCCAAAAAACCGACTTTTCCAATGGAAAAAGCTGTTAGAGGAATGCTTCCAAAGGGTACTCTTGGAAACAAGCTGTATAAAAATGTAAAAATTTATGCCGGGGCAGAACATCCTCATAAAGCTCAAAATCCTGAGACAATAGAGTTATAATAGGAGATAATAAGTGGAAAAAAATCTTGCGCTAGGTACAGGAAGAAGAAAGACTTCGGTTGCGAGGGTCTACCTGAGAAATGGAAAGGGCAGTATTATTGTAAATGGTAAGCCGGCAGAAACTTATTTTCCAAATCCCGAACATATGTATACAATCAATCAGCCTCTGGCGGTTACAGCCAATGAAGGAAAATTCGATATTTATATAAATGTTCAAGGCGGAGGAGTTGGGGGTCAGGCAGGCGCTTGCAGGCACGGAATTTCGCGTGTGCTTGTACAGTTTGATGAATCTAATTCTTCTTCGTTAAAAGCTAATGGATTTCTTACAAGAGATTCAAGAATGGTTGAAAGAAAGAAATATGGAAGAAAGGGAGCCAGAAGAAGGTTTCAGTTCTCAAAGCGTTAATGCTATTGTTACCGAAATTAAGGAAAGAGGAGCTTTTATTGGGATTATTCTCTCAAATGGTTCCTCTTTTTTTATACTTGCGGAAGATTTTAGCAACATGGACGTTGCACCCCTGCGCAGCGGCACGGACGCCGCGATAGAGCGCAGGGGTAGCGGCATGGACGTTGCATCCCTGCGCAGCGGCACGGGCTTGCTGACGAGTGACGACATGAGTGACGTGCTCAGTATGTTGACAGCAGGGGGCAGACAAAGTCTAACTTGTAGCTTGGAAAAACCACTGAGCATATCTGCAGAGTTATTGGAAAAGATTGAATTTTTGCATAATGTTTCTGTTACTTATAAAAAAGCAATGGATATACTTTCATTTGCTCCAACTACAGCATTTCTTTTGAAACAAAAGCTTTTAAAAAGAGGATTTAAGAGTATTTTTATTGGTAAAGCTATTGAAAAATTGTCTGAAAAAAAGATGATTGATGATAAAAAGTTTGCCGAGGGCTGGGTTTCTTTGCGAATGTCGAAAAACCCGCAGGCTCCTGTTGTACTAAAGGCTGCGCTTATGAAAAAGGGCGTGGAGAGGCAAGTAGCGGAGGAGGTTCTTGAGGGTTTTACTCCGGGCAGCAGCATATATATAGAAGGTTTTGAAAAAGCGCTTTCCAAACAGCGCAAAAAAACCGGGCGCACGTTGGAGAAAATCAGAATGTCGCTTTTAAGAAAAGGCTATTCAATATCATTGATCAACAAATACTTGGGGGAGGTGTTTTATAATGCTTGGCATAATTAAGGCAGATGGTTATCTTGAGCCATATTCGGCTATAATAGAAAAAAGACACAAGAACTACCTTTTGGTGAAAGACAGGATTGCCGGGTATAAGGCTCTTTCTGAGTATGCATGCGGGCATTTTTACTATGGTGTTCAGAAGAAAGGAAAAAATATTATTTTTAGGGAATGGGCGCCAAATGCTTCGGAAATTTATTTAATATCAGAACTTTCAAACTGGAAGCCGGACCCCAGCTATAAATTCGAAAAAATCCCCGGAACCGAAGACTGGAAATTTATTAGCACAGATAATGTTATAAAAGACAAAATGTTATACAAGCTATATATTAAATGGCCGGGCGGAGAAGGGGAGAGGCTGCCTGCTTATGCAAAAAGAGTGGTGCAGGATGATGTTACAAAAATATTTTCTGCGCAGATATGGTTTCCAAAAAAAGAGTATAAATGGCGTAATCCTGCACCGCTGATATCCAAAGAAAATGCCGGCAAGCCTCTTATGATTTACGAAGCGCATATTGGAATGGCTCAGGAAGAAGCCAAGGTTGGGACTTTTGCAGAGTTTGAAGAAAAAATTTTGCCTATAGTAAAAAAATCGGGCTATAACGCAATACAATTTATGGCTCTTATGGAGCATCCGTATTATGGTTCATTCGGGTATCAGATTTCAAATTTTTTTGCGCTCTCTTCGAGATTCGGGACCCCGGAGGAGTTTAAGTCTCTTGTGGATGCGTGTCACGGCGAAGGGATAAAGGTCTTTATGGATATTGTTCATTCTCATGCGGTAAAAAATGAGAACGAAGGGCTTTCCAAACTTGACGGAACCAACTATCTATATTTTCATGCCGGCGCAAAAGGTAATCACCCGGCGTGGGATTCGAAGCTGTTTAATTATGCAAAAGACGGGGTGCTTCATTTTCTGCTGTCAAACTGTGCATTCTGGCTAACGGAATATTGTCTTGATGGTTTTCGTTTTGACGGCGTTACGAGTATGCTGTACAAAGATCACGGGCTTGAAAGAAATTTTGTTAGTTATGATGATTATTTTTCGGAAAACTTTGATGATGATGCGGCAATATATCTAACGCTTGCGAATACTCTTATTCATGAACTTAAACCTGGAGCTGTAACAATATCAGAAGATATGAGCGGGTATCCGGGAGTTGCTGCAGGTATTGCCGACGGCGGGCTTGGTTTTGACTACAGGCTTGCTATGGGGATTCCGGATTTCTGGATAAAGATTATAAAAGAAAAGAGAGATGAAGAGTGGTCTGTCGGTGAGATATGGCATCAGCTTAATAACAGGCGCTGGAACGAGAAGAGTATTGCGTATTGTGAGTCGCATGATCAGGCTCTTGTGGGAGACAAGACAATAGCTTTCAGGCTTATGGATGCTCATATGTATCATGCGATGAATGTGGATTCTCAAAATATGGTTGTCGACAGGGGGGTTGCGCTTCATAAAATAATAAGGCTTTTGACTTTTGCTGCGGGCGGCGAGGGGTATCTTAACTTTATGGGAAATGAGTTTGGGCACCCGGAGTGGATAGATTTTCCGAGAGAGGGAAATAACTGGTCGTACAATTATGCAAGGCGGCAATGGCCGCTTTTTGAGAACAGGGCGTTGCGGTACTGCCACATGGGTGATTTTGACCGGGCAATGGTTGAGAATTGCGCAGAGGCTATGCTTGCGGGCTTTGCAGCGCCAATAAGGATTGACGAGCCTGGTCAGGTTATTGCATTCAGGCGGGGCGATCTTTTGTTTGCGGTAAATCTGAATCCTTTTGTGTCGCATGTTGATTATGAACTTGATGTTGACAGAGGGATTTATAAGTTGGTGCTTAACAGTGATTCTGATTTGTTTGGCGGGTTTTCCCGGGTTCCGGATTCTCTTGTGCTTGATTCTTTTACGCGGGGAAACAGAAATATTATTACGCCGTATATTCCTTCGAGGAGTGCGTTGGTGTTTAAGGATATTAAACAGGAGAAAAAAGCATGAAATTAACAAGAAAGATTGATGGCGCGGATTACAATGCCCCGTGGCTCGATAAAGAGTGGCTTGAAACAGACGGCAAGGGAGGGTATTGCAGCACAACAGTTCCGTTATGCAATACCAGAAAATATCATGGGCTTCTTGTTATTCCAATGGAAAACTTTGAGGGAAGGTATGTTCTGTTATCGGGATACGAAATATTGGTTACAGACAAGAATGGAGCTGCTGTGCGTCTGGATACGAACCAGTATCCTGGTACTTTTTTCCCGCAAGGGTTTCAGTATCTTGAGAAATTTGAAAAAACAGGAGCGGGTTTTCCTTGCTGGAGCTTTAAGATAAAAGATATTTTAATTTCTATAGAAATTTTTATGACAGAGGAGAGCAGGGTATATTTTGTACTTAAGAATAACAGCAAAAAGAGTAATTCTTTTAAGCTGGAGCTTTCTCCTGTTATTTCGTACAGAAATTCTCATGTGCTTTGTTTTGAAAACAACGCACTCTCTTTTTCTGCTGACAATAATAACGGCGATCTTTTTAACATGAAATTTTATGAGAATATGCCGAGGCTCTCTTTTATGACAAGCAAGCAAACGGAATTTAATAAAAAGGGGATATGGCTTAAGAGCAGGGAATATGCTGTGGAAATGGAGCGGGGCTTTGTGTTTGCCGAAGACAGCTATGTGCCCGGCAGTTTTGGTTTTGATTTGGAGGCAGGGGAGAGCGTTATTGTTAGCGCTGGTCTGGCGGACGGCGCTGGCGCGCCGGGTGCTGCGGGCAATGTTGGCGGCTATTTGCAAAGCGTTTATTTGAAGGAGCAGGCGAAAAGGGATGAGCTCGCAAAAAGTTTTGCGGATGATCCTGATGTAATACGAACCCTGAAGCTGGAAGCGCGCCATTTTCTGGCAAAGAACAGGGATGGCAATCTTTCTATTATTGCGGGGTATCCGTGGTTCGGGGAGTGGGGCAGGGATACGATGATTTCGCTTAACGGCATTACTGCTTGCTGCGGGAAACCGGAGCTGGCGCTTGAGGTGCTTAAAGGATATGCTTCTTATATTAGAGACGGGCTTTTACCGAACACACTTGGCGGCACACAGGGTTTTGTATCCTACACTTCTATAGATGCAGGGCTTTTGTATGTGTGGGCAGCGCAGCTTTTATGGCAGAGCGGAGAAAAAACCCAGGAGATAAAAAACGATATTTTTCCGGCAATAGAGAAGATTGTAAAAGCGTATCTTGAAGGAAAAGTTCCCGGGCTTTGGATTAATAGTTATGGATTTCCGGATGCAGGGAATGATAATACACAGCTTACATGGATGGACGCAACAGTTTTTGAAAGACCGGTAACGCCGCGAGGCGGGAGTCCTGTAGAGATTACTGCGCTCTTTTACAATGCACTTAAATTTTATCTTGAACTGCGCGCTGCTTTAAACATGGGCGCTGATGAAAAAGTCTTAAATGCTGCAGCAACCATAGAAAAGAATTTTATGAAATATTACTTTGTTCCCGAAGGCGGATATCTTGCAGATGTCCTTAAAGACTCCTGGCAGGATAAATCCATAAGACCCAATATGCTTTTTGCTCTTGCTGTACCCTATCCTCTTGCGGATGCAGAAACCGGAAAAAAAATAATGGAAGTTGTAGAAAAAGAACTCTTAACTCCTTGCGGGCTTAGGACTTTAGGGATAAGTGATTCCCGTTTTTGCAGCTTTTACCAAGGAGATGGTCCGCAAAGGGACGGCTGCTATCATCAGGGTACTGTATGGCCGTGGCCTTTGGGAGTATATACAGATGCTGCGCTTTTTTGCTCAGATGAAAAAAAGGCAAAAGCAGCGGAAATTGAGAAAAATCTTATAGCTTTTCTGGAGAAACAGATAGATAATGGTGGAATAGGGTTTGTTTCAGAAGTATTTGACGGAAAAGATCCGCATGAAGGAAAAGGAACTTATGCACAGGCATGGAGCAGTGCAGAAATAATAAGAGCATGGGAAAAAATAAAAATAATTAAGAGTAATTGAGTCTCGGAGGGAGCCTATAATGTCTAAAAATAATGCTTTTGCATCAAAAAGAGAAACAGATGTTGAAAATGTAAAATTGGGGTTTGAGGAACATCTTAGATATAGCCTTGCACGCGATCCTGACTCTGCCGGAACGTATGATTATTATTATGCGTTAATTAATACAATAAGAGACAGATTGATAGAGAGATGGATCGATACTAAAAAAAATCAAAGAACAGATACAGGAAAAAAACTTTATTATCTTTCCATAGAGTATCTTATGGGGCGTGTAACCCTTAACAATGTAATAAACATGGGTTTTGATAAAGAACTTATGCAGGCAATGGAAGAGCTTGGGCTGCCGTTAAAAGACATTGTGGAGCTTGAAGCAGACGAAGGCTTAGGCAACGGCGGGCTTGGGCGGTTGGCTGCGTGCTTTATGGATTCGCTTGCAACAATGAACTACCCGGCGATAGGATACGGTTTGAGGTATCAATTTGGCATATTTAAGCAGGAAATTGTTGGAGGGTATCAGGTTGAAAAACCGGATAACTGGCTTAAATACGGCAATCCGTGGGAAATGAAAAGACTCGACCTTGCCTGTGTTGTGCAGTTCGGCGGCAGGTTTGAAAAAAACGAAAGCGGATATGCAACCTGGATAGAAACAGATGATATTGTCGGCATCCCATACGATCTGCCGATAGTGGGATATGGCGGAAAAACCATAAATATTTTGAGGCTATGGCGGGCGAAAAGCCTTGAAGCTTTTGATTACCCGAAATTTAATCAGGGGGATTACTACTATTCTGTTGATAAGCAGGCAAAAGCAGAGAGCCTTACAAAACTTCTGTATCCGGACGACAGCTTTTATAGCGGAAAAGAGCTAAGATTTAAGCAGGAATACTTTTTTGTTTCATGCTCGATACAGGATATATTAAGACGATTTAGAACTCTTGGAATACCAATTACAAATCTTCCGGACAAAGCAGCGATTCAGCTTAATGACACTCATCCGGCGCTTGCAATATTGGAACTTATGCGAATTCTTATTGATGACGAAAGACTGCCCTGGGATGTTGCGTGGAATGTCTCAACCAAAACATTTGGGTATACGAATCATACTTTAATGCCGGAAGCTCTGGAGAAATGGCCTATTGAGATGTTTGAAAAACTTCTGCCTCGGCATCTGGATATCGTTTATACTATAAATCAGGATTTTCTGCGCAGGGTTTCAACTGCGTATCCTTATGATATGGCTAAGCTGGAGCGAATGAGCATTATAGGCGAAGGGCACGAAAAGCATGTAAGAATGGCGAATCTTTCGGTTGTGGGGGCGCATACTGTAAATGGAGTTGCAGAGCTTCATACAAAGCTTTTAAAAGAAAGGCTTTTTAATGATTTTGATGACTTCTACCCGGGCAAAATTGTAAATGTAACAAATGGGATAACGCAGCGCAGGTGGCTTTTAAAGGCAAACCCCGCGCTTTCAAATTTACTAAGAGAAACTATTGGCGATGAATGGATAACGGATTTGAGTCAAATTAAAAAAGTTGCCAAGTTCACCAAAGATGCAGCTTTTGTTGAAAATTTTATAAAAGCAAAATGCAGTGCAAAACATAGTCTGCGGAAAACCTGTATAAAAGAATATGGAATTGATCTTAATCCGGAGTCGATTTTTGATGTTCAGGTAAAACGGTTGCATGAGTATAAGAGACAGCTTTTAAATGTTCTTAAAATTGTCTACTTGTATGATCAGATTAAAAAAGGAAAGAAAATTTATCCGCATACATTTCTAATCGGCGGCAAAGCAGCTCCGGGTTATGCAATGGCGAAGCTTGTAATAAAGCTTATCTGTAATGTTTCTACTGTAATAAACAGGGATCCGGAAACCAAAGATATGCTGCAGCTCTTTTTTCTTTCTGATTACGGAGTGTCTCTTGCAGAAAAAATTATGCCGGCAGCAGATATTTCGCAGCAAATATCCACAGCAGGAACAGAAGCATCGGGTACCGGCAATATGAAGTTTATGCTTAACGGAGCGCTTACAATAGGAACTCTTGATGGAGCAAATATTGAAATGGCAGAAGAAGTAGGAGCAGAAAATATATTTATTTTTGGAAAAAAAGCAGATGAAATTGCCGAAATAAGAAAAAGCTACAACCCTGCAGAATGGTATATGAATAATCAGGAGATAAAGCAAGCTATAGATTTAATATTTTTTGGCTGCTTTGATTTGAATGAGCCGGGAATATTTTCGCCAATTCGCGATTCGCTTTTAAGGCATGATACATATATGCACTTTGTGGATCTGCCTTCTTATATTGATGCGCACAACGCTGCGTCTGCCTTGTATGAAGACAGCGATAGATGGAATGAAAAAGCAATAATAAATGTTGCGTCAGCCGGTAAATTTTCAAGCGACAGGTCTATAAGAGATTATGCCGAGAAAATATGGGATATCAAGCCGATTGCAATTGAATAACTTGCGTTTGTAGTGCAATGAAAATTGGAGGATTCACTTGGAACGAAAACCAATACCTGTACTTAGCTCACACCACTGGCAGGAAAATGAAATAATTTTTGCTTATCCATATACGGATAAAAAAATAATTCGCATTTGCAGAGATGAGCCTCTTTATCTTGAAATTGAAATAGTAGATTGCGGAGAAGATGTAACTGTGGCAGTGTATGCCGACTTTCCCAATGCAGAGAAAAAGACAACCTGGAAAAGTCTGCCAATGGAAAAAATTTCCGATGGCAGATATAGCCTTACTTATGCTTTTAACAAATGCGGATTATTTGAGTTTAAAATAAAATATTCGAAGGATAACGGCGAGACATGGTTTTGGGATTCGCGGCCATCCAAGAAGGTTTTTGTAGATCCGCCAAGTATGAAGAGTTTAAGAGTATACACGTTTATTCCAACTGTTTCCGGAACAATTTCTGACTGGAAAAAAAAGCTTGTTGAAATAAAAGAACTGGGCTTTAATGCAATTCATCTTCTTCCGATTACAAAGATGGGAGGATCGGAAAGTCCTTATTCTGCAACAGATCTTTTTGATATAGACCATTCTTATTTAGCGCCCAATGATCCGGGAGACGGGCTTACTCAATTTGAATCTTTTGTAGAAGAAGCTAAGAAAAATGGAATAAGACTTTTTGTAGATATTGTTGTAAACCATATAAATCCGGAAAGTAATGTTGCAATAAAATGCCCGGACTGGATTGTTAAAGATAGTAACGAAGCAGATGGATTTAAAAGAGCAGGAGCTACGCATAATGATTCATGGATAAGATGGAATGATCTTGTGCTTATTAATTATAAACATGATGATCCTGGTATAAAAAACGAAATATGGAATTATTTTTATAATTATGTTAATTTTTGGGCAACCTATGCATACTACACAGGCGGAGGATTAAGGTTTGATAATCTGCATAGTTCGAATCCTGATTTTATAACTTATATTGCTGAACATCTCAAGGAAGAATATCCGGACCTTATTCTTATGGGCGAGTATTTTTCTTCTAAAGAAGAATTTTATAAAAATGTGCCTGAGTGGCAGCTTAACCTGATACTTGGAAATTCCTGGGAATACAAAGCAGCACCAATGATAAGAAAGTATATAATGGATATTCATGCTCAGGCTGGGCTTGAATATTTTCTTCCTCTTACAACGCACGATACCGGAAGCCCTGCGCAGGAATATGGCTGCTGCTGTTCTACGCCGCCGCGTTATCTTATATATGCATTAATGGGCACAGGGCAGACAGGGATTGTTCAGGGAACAGAAACAGGTATTGAAAAAAAGATTGAATTTATAGGAAGGAACGGCGCTTCGCCTGCGCCAGGTAAAAAAGACTATAGAGATTTTTTAATTAAAGTAAATGAGCTTCATGCAAAAGAAGTTATTTTTCATGAGTTTGGAAATATTCAGTTTGTAGATAATGGGCATAATTCAATTCTGGCAGCAATAAGAAGCGATATTGCAGGGAAAAACGCATGGCTTTTAATTGCCAACCTTGATATACACAATGGAGCAACCGTAAAACTAAATCAAAAAAATTTTAAACTTCCTTTTACAAGATTTAAAATTATAAATATAATTACCGGAAGAGAACTGCGCGTTACAGATATGGTTTTTGATTTTTTTATTGAAGCGTGTGAAACAAGGATTTTTCAAATAGAGGAATGTTAGTGTGTTAAAAGTTCTTATGGTAACATCCGAAGCTGCGCCGTTTGCAAAAACAGGCGGGCTTGCAGATATGGTGAGCTCATTATCTTCTTCGCTTAAAGCGCGGAATATTGATGTAAGAATAATAATGCCAAGATACTACACCATTAACAGAGATACTTTTGAGAAGCTGCCGCCGGCACTTTGCGTTCCAATGACGTATGGCGATGAATGGGGTGCTGTATATAAAGGCGCATTACCGGGTTCAGAAACTCCAGGCGGAGCAGTGCCTGTTTATTTTTTGGAGCATGAACAGCTTTACGGGCGCAATGGCATTTATGGTTATACGCCTGATGAAGGGTTTCATGACAATGCGCACAGGTATTCCTTTCTCTGCAGGGCTGTTTTTCAAATTTGCAGAATGATAAACTGGATTCCCGATGTTATTCATTGCCATGACTGGGCATCTGCGCTTATTCCCTATATTTTGCGAAAAGAAGAATACCTTGGGGAGTTCTCCGGAAGTTTTTCAATGCTCACAATACATAATCTTGGGTATCAGGGAATATTTCCGCTAACAGAAGCTTATCTTGTTAAAAAACATCTTTCGGCATGGGATATTGCCGGTCTTGAATTTGACGGGGCTTTTAATTTTCTTAAAACAGGAATAGTTTTTGCTGATGTTATAACAACAGTTTCTCCTACTTATGCTAAAGAGATACAAACTTCGCAATATGGCGAAAGACTTGATCATCTTCTCCGCTCAAGAAGCAACGATGTTTATGGTATTTTAAACGGAGCAGATTACGAAAATTGGAGCCCGGAGACCGATGCTTATATTTCTCCGAATAATTTTTCTGTATCAAAAATGGCAAACAAAAAAAAGGTAAAAAAGCTATTACAGAAGGAGTTTGGACTTCCGCAAGATGATGATATTCCGGTGTTTGGCATGGTTACAAGGCTTGTTGCGCAAAAAGGGCTAATTGAATTATGTTACCCAACAATTGGAAGCCTTTTTAATATTTGCAATGATTTTAAATTGCAATTTATTATTCTTGGCTCCGGCAATAAATGGTGCGAAGAAGAGCTTAGAAGATTAACAGATCGCCTTCCAAACCTTAAAATATGGATTGGATATAACGATCGAATAGCTCATATTATAGAAGCAGGCAGTGATTTTTTTCTTATGCCAAGCAAATATGAACCATGCGGGCTTAATCAGCTATATTCGATGCGCTATGGAACCCTTCCTATAGTGCGCAATACAGGCGGTTTGGCAGACAGTGTAGAAAATTATAACGAGGAAACAGGAAAGGGAACAGGATTTGTTCTTAATGATTTAACTCCTCACTCTATTTATAATACTGTAGGATGGGTACTTTCGACCTGGTATAACAAGAGAAAAGATATCAATAATATGAGAAAACAGGCCATGCGAAAAGATTTTTCCTGGACAAAGTCCGCAGATGAGTACATAAAATTATATAGCAATCTTTATAACAGAAAAGTTTTTCTTTAAAAGACATAAAATTAAAAAAATAGCTTAATATTTGATATAGGTTAACGCCGAAGGCGCAGGGTGCAAGCTCTGCCTTGCGGTCGCTTTGCGTACCATTTATTTTTTGCGTTTTCTTAAATAATTGTTTGACTTTTGCCGATTATGGCTTATAAATTAATAGGGACTAAAAATATTCTTTAACAGGAGGCCTGTTGTGACTAAAGTTATTTGCGTTATTCTTGGCGGCGGCAAAGGCGAAAGGCTTTTTCCGCTTACGAAAGCAAGAGCAAAACCGGCTGTTCCGTTTGGATGCAGGTACAGAATTATGGATATTCCTATCTCCAATAGTATTCATGCCGGAATTAAACAAATTTTTATTCTTACTCAATTTAACTCCGGTTCTCTCAATAACCACATTACTTCTACGTATCAGTTTGATGTATTTTCACGCGGTTTTGTAAGAATTGCAGCAGCAAAACAATCTTTGGATTCTTTTGACGGATGGTATCGCGGCACTGCTGATGCTGTAAGAAAGAACTTGGATACCTTTTTAGAAACAAATCCGGAGTATGTTTTGATTCTTTCCGGGGATCAATTGTACAGAATGGATCTTGAGCAGTTTCTTCAGGAGCATTTTGACTCAAAAGCAGAAGTAAGTATTGCAACGACTCTTGTAACAAGAAAAGCTGCAAGTTCTTTCGGAATATTGAGTATGGATAAAGAAGGCTTTATCAATAGTTTTAGGGAAAAACCAGCTCCGGATGAAGATATATCTAAGTTTCAGCTGCCCGAAGACAAAGCAATAGAGTCAGACGGCGAGAAAAAAGAGTATCCTGCTTCAATGGGTATTTATATTTTTAATGCGAATATATTAAGAAAGTGTCTTGATTCGGATTCTTTAGATTTTGGAAAGGAGATTATACCCGATGCATTAAATAAATATAAAGTTAAAGGGTATATATATGATGGATATTGGGAAGATATAGGAACAATAAAAAGCTTTTACGAAGCTAATCTTAATCTTGCATCTTTATATCCGCATTTTAATCTTTATGATGAATTGAAGCCGATTTATAGCAGAAAAGTTGAACTTCCTCCGTCAAAAATAAATGCCTGTACATTCAAAAGTGCACTTGCAGGAGAAGGCACTATAATCACAGATGCTTTTGTGGTTAATTCTCTTATAGGGATAAGAACAGTTATTGAGCCTGGAGCAAGCCTTGAAAATGTCTATTGTATGGGCGCTGACCGATATGAAACAGATGAGCAGAAAATAGAAAACCATACAAAAGAAATTCCCAATATCGGAATAGGGACAGGATCAATAATAAAAAATGCAATAATAGATAAAAATGTAAGAATAGGAAAAAACTGCAGGATAGGAATAGATAATATCGAGCGGCAAGATGGGGACTATGACAATTACTATATAAGAGATGGGATTATAATTATTGAAAGAAATTCTACTATTAAAAATGGGACAATTATTTAGTTTGGTAAATAAATGACAGAATCTTTAAGCAAGAAAAAAAGCTGCCGTATTGTTGTTTCCGGCCGCGTACAAGGCGTTGGTTTCCGCTATTCTGCTGTAAGAGCTGCGGAAAAGTACAGAGTTCTGGGGTGGGTTAGAAATAACTTTGATGGCTCTGTAGAGATTGATTGCGAAGGCGATGCAAAAAATATAGATAGTTTTGTTAAGTGGCTTAAGGTCGGTCCAGCGGGAGCAAGGGTATTTTCTGTAGAAGTTAGGGAAAAACAGTATCAGGGCGTTTATTCAAATTTTGGGATTGAGCATTAGATTCAATATTAATGCTGATTGACTTGCAGCCTTCGTTTGATTTCTTCAACAAATTTATCAATATTTTCCCCATCCAGCGCAGATATAAAAAGCGAATTACTGTATTCTTCTTCAAATAGAGAGGTGTCTGATGCTATATCTGCCTTGTTAAAAACCGGCATAACTTTTTCTTTTTCTACTCCTATTTCTTTTAAAACTTCCATTGATGTCTGATAATGGCTTTTTACTTCGCTGCTTGAAGCATCGAGCAAAAGTATAACGAGATCAGCAAAAACTGTTTCTTCCAAAGTTGATTTAAAAGCCTCAATAAGCTGGTGGGGAAGTTTTCTTATAAATCCTACAGTATCTGTTATTACAACTTCTTGTTCGTTCGAGAGAAATAATTTTCTTGTTACAGGATCGAGTGTATCAAACAGCCTGTTGTTTGTACTCACGCTCGCACCTGTAAGTCTGTTTAGCAAAGTGGATTTTCCTGCGTTTGTGTATCCTGCAATTGAGCAGGAAAAAATTTCTCTGTTTTCTCTTAGTTTTCGTCTTGTTTGTCTCTGCTTTTCGATGGTCTTAAGTTCTTTTTTTAGCGCTGCTATTTTTTTTTGCAAAGCCCTGCGGTCTGTTTCAAGCTGCGTCTCTCCTGTGCCTTTTGTTCCATAGCTTCCGCCTCTCTGCCGGGAAAGGTGTGTCCATGCTCTTGTTAGCCTTGGCAAAGTGTATTGGCAGTGGGCAAGCTCTACCTGCAGCGAAGCTTCTTTTGTTTTTGCGCGCTCTGCAAAAATATTTATTATAACTTCTCTGCGGTCTATTACTCTTTTTTTCGATAACTTTTCCCAGTTTTTTTGCTGCGCAGGGGAGAGGTCATCGTCAAACACGATAATAGATGAATCTGATTCAGAAGCATTTGATATTATCTCGTCTGCTTTTCCTGTTCCAATAAGAAAAGCAGGCAAAGGCTTTTTTACAGAAGCAATGCTTCTGCCAGCGGTTTCTACACCAAGTGTTTTAAGAAGAGATGAAAGCTCATCGAGATGGTTGTTTATTTCCGAATGGAGCGAGAGTCGCGCCGAAGCCGGACCCGAAGGGGACGTGTCATGACCGTGCGAATGAGGAAACAAAGGGTCAACCCCGCAACTCTGCTGTCGAATACCCTTTATTTCTTTTGTATTTTTACTGCTCTGAAAATTTATCCCTACTATCCATGCTTTTTCTGTGTTAATACCATCTACAGGAGTTTTTTCTGTTTTGTCCACAGAATAATTTTAGCATATTTTGCTGGGAATGGCAAAAATATAACTGCTTATCAGATTGAAAACAGAAAAAAGTGATGCTAGTATATTTTTGTGAAACTGCCAAAATCACCTCCGGACTGTTTTAAGTGTGTTCATTTCGAAGTAACCTGGGAAGAACACTTTCCTCGTGCATGTTCTATTTTTAACATAAAAAGCAGAGAGCTTCCCTCTATTGCTGTTTTGAGAAATACAGGACATA
Source organism: Spirochaetota bacterium (assembly GCA_009786125.1). Classification (GTDB taxonomy): domain Bacteria; phylum Spirochaetota; class Spirochaetia; order CADAEX01; family CADAEX01; genus WQTU01. Next base: position 10,419 of record WQTU01000112.1, on the reverse strand, counting down.
ATTGCCCTGCTTTTAGAGACTCTGGCAAAGTTAAAGAAAAATAGGTTTGAAAATGATTAACAATGGCTTTAGAATAACCATATGTTAGTAACAGAACTTATAGACAAAAAAAAGCAGGGAGAGCCGCTCTCTGCTGAAGAAATCAATTTTTTTATAAAAGGATATGTAAACGGAACAATTCCGGATTATCAGGCTGCGGCATTGCTAATGGCGGTCTGGTTTAAGGGAATGGATTACCGCGAAACCACAGACCTTACGCTTGCAATGGCGCATTCGGGAGATGTTGCAGACCTTTCGGGAATCCCGGGAATAAAAGCGGACAAACACTCCACCGGCGGAGTAAGCGATGGAACAACTTTTATAGTAGCGCCGCTTGTTGCAGCCTGCGGCGGAAAAGTCGCGAAAATGTCCGGCCGGGGGCTTGGGCACACAGGAGGCACCCTGGATAAGCTGGAATCCATTCCCGGATTTTCAGTAAATATTGGAATAAAAAAGTTTGCGGAGATAGTATCAGAGGCAGGGCTTTCTGTTATTGGACAGGATAAAGAACTTGTTCCGGCGGATAAAAAACTCTATGCGCTTCGCGATGTTACCGGAACGGTTGATAATATTTCGCTTATTGCGTCAAGCGTAATGAGCAAAAAAATCGCCTGCGGAAGCGATGCAATTGTTCTTGATGTAAAAACAGGTAACGGCGCTTTCATGAAAAAAGCAGGCGATTCTGTAAAACTTGCTAAAGTTATGGTGGAAATCGGGAAGCTTGCGAAGCGGAGAACCGTAGCAATTGTTACTGACATGAACCAGCCGCTTGGGGTTAGCGTCGGAAATGCACTCGAAGTGAGGGAAGCGATAGAGGTTTTGCAGGGCAAACACGGCGGAAATCTCAAAGAGGCGGCGTTTACGCTTGCCGCGCGAATGCTTATGGTGTCGGACATCTGCGATGCGGAAAGCGATGCCTTTGGGAAGCTGGAAGAAGCTCTGAAGTCTGGCAAAGCCCTCTCGAAGCTTGCGAAAATGATTGAGATGCAAGGCGGAAATCCCGATGTTGTTTCCGATATTTCGCTTCTTCCCCAGGCTGCGAAAAAAATCGCGGTTAAATCAGATAAATCAGGATATATAACCGAAATTGAAACAAAAAATGTCGGGATTGCAGCGCTGATGCTTGGAGCAGGCAGAGAAAAAAAAGAAGATGAGATTGATCCGGCTGTTGGTATATGGCTTGGCAAAAAACATGGAGATTATGTAAAAAGGGGGGAAGAGCTTGCCCTGTTTTATGTAAATAATGAAAAAAATCTGGAAGATGCAATTTCTGTGTTTAAATCTGCCTATAAAATAGAAGATAAAGAGCCGGATGAGCTGCCTCTTATTTATACGGTTATTTCCGAATGAAGCGAGGGTTGCGGGCAAGCTGCGGTATAATGCCATTTGATGAATGATTTTGTTTTTTTGCACAGAAATATAAAAAAGTATGATAAAATAAGAGCGGTTTTTCCAAACTATATATACAAGGAGATTTTTATGGATAAGTTTGTAAATCTTTTAAAAGAATCAAAATATGTTGTTGCTCTTACAGGCGCAGGAATTTCTACGCTTTCCGGGATAAAAGATTTTAGGGGAAAGGACGGGCTTTATAAACATAAAGATGCAGATAAAATGTTTGATATTGACTGGTTTCACAGGGACCCTTCTATTTATTATGGCGCAGCAAAAGATTTTTTATATAATATGCGGGATGTATCTCCTTCGATAGTGCATCAGGTGCTTGCGGACCTTGAGGCAAAAGGAATACTTAAAGCAGTAATTACGCAAAATATCGATGTTTTGCATCAGAAAGCAGGGTCTAAAAAAGTTCTGGAACTGCATGGCTCCATTGGCATTCACAGGTGCATTAAATGCAATGCTACAGCTACTTTCGATGAAGTAACGGAAATTCTGAACAATAATGAGGTGCCCCATTGTAAACGCTGCAATGTAGTATTCAAGCCGGACATAGTTTTTTTTGGGGAATCTTTGCCTATGGATGTTCTTTCCGAAGCCCAGGTTCATGCAAGCAAGGCAGATCTTTGCATTGTACTTGGTTCAACTCTTACTGTTAATCCTGCTGCAATGATTCCTGCTTTTACTGTGCAGAATGGCGGGAAACTGGTAATAGTAAATAATATGGAAACTTACCTTGACGACAGAGCGGCTTTAAAATATGAAGACCTTGGCGAGGTTTTTCATTATCTCGCGGAGAATATTTAACAGATTTTCGGCACTTCTTCGTGCCGCATTGTTCCCCGAATAAGAGTATTATACCGCAAGCTTTTTTGCGGTAGATATATCAGTTGCAGGAAGAGTAATTATGTATTCGCAATATTTCTCTTTTTGGGTTTTTACTTTGATTTTTCCTTTCACGGAATTTACTCGTGTTTTTACAAGCGAAAGCCCGATGCCTCTTCCGGCCATAAGCGAATTTTCTTCTGCTGTGGAGAACTCGTGACTAAAAATTAGTTTGACTGCTTCGGAAAGATCAAAAGCAACCCCTTCTTTTAGCAACTTTTTCTTTTTTGCAAATTTCGCAATTTTTTCAACATCTATTCCATTACCGTCATCCCTAAAGGTATATACCATGTTTCCTTCATTGTTTTTCTTGAGTGCAATATAAACTGTTCCCTGCCGGCTTTTATCTTTTTTTACTCTTTCGTCCGGCGTTTCTATTCCATGTACTATGGTATTTCTTGCTAACTGTACAAAAATATCTTTAATTAGTTTTCTATGCTCTTTAGGTATATTTTTGGAATTAAAGTCAGAGTGATCCAGAGTTATAATCTTACCTACTTTTTGCGCTTCTGCTGTCAGAACTTTACTAAGGGTTCTTTCAAGCAAGTCTGTCTGGTTTTCAAGGTTTTTAAATTTGCTCTGGTAATGCAGAAGCTCATTTACTCTGGCTTTAAGAGCATCTAAGCTTTCATGAGCAGTCCCAAGCCATATCGTAGAATCAAGAATATTTTCCCATTTAAGTTCATGACGATCAAGCAAAGCTTTAATATTATTTTCTACTTTATCCAGCGTTGTTGCAATATCTTTAAGCCCAATAAGCTGCGCATTGCCTTTAACAGAGTGAATAGCCTGATAAATTTCTTCGACTATTTTGCGATAATCCGATCTGTTGGACTTAAGAAGATCATTTATGGTGTTTAGTTCATCCTGAGAATCTTCAAAAAACTCATCCAAAACTGCAGGTTCTATATTTATAATCTGAAACAATTGCTCTATTTTTTCCCTGCTTTTTTCTTTTTCTTCTTTTAATGCTTCTGAAAAAGAGACTTCTTCTGTAATATCGATAACTGTCCCCAAAATTTCCTTCTTATAATCTGCAGTAGTAAAATGCGAAAACATAAATTGCAAATACTTTTTTTGCGTTTTATTATTTTCTTTGTCAACTACAGAAAATTGCACCTTGTCGAGAGGATTTGCCTGAGTCAACAGCATGGCATCTATTTTATCGTTAAAAAATAGATTTAGATAATCTTCTGCAACAGAAGCGTCTTTTGCAGACAGCCCTATCGCTTTAAGAAATTCTGTAAAAGGCATATTTCTAAAATCAATCTTGTCAAAAAGATCTTCAAAATATTTGGAACACAAATTGCCTATTGTTAGAGATTTATCAAGAGAAAAAATACCTTCATTAATATTTTTAAAAACCGCATCAATTTCTTTATTCACTTTGGCAAGATTGTTAGTAACTTTAATAATAGATATTGCAATAAGCCATCCTGCTATAATGGAAACAACTGCAATACTAAAAAAGAGTGTGAAAAAAAGAATATTTGTATTTCGTTCTACAGCAGCGCGTTCTTCTTCAATTATATTATATTGAAAATCAAAGTTAACAAGAGCGCTTATAAGAACTTCGTTCAAGTCAAGTAGAGACTCATAGAAATCAATAACCCTTTCTCTCATTGTTTCGTCATGATACGCTGTTATATGTTCGACAAGCATGTCAAAAGTAACTGTTTCACGAATTGATCGATCAACTGCACTAAGAATCCTGTCTGCCGCATTAAACACCCTAGGTGTTAACGCAAGAGTATTGAATCTTTCGTAGAATATATTTCTGACTGAAATATCAATTAAATCGCTTCGGGCTCTTAGATAATTTACATCAAGAAGATCAAGCATAGCTCTATCCAGAGTTGCTTCTGCAGCTTCCAGGATAGTAACCTGCTCGGCAATAGGAAAAATAAACATTCCTCTTGCAGCAATAGTCTCTTCGTACAAGGCTTTATGAACAGCATTGATTGCGGCTACTTCATCTCTGATTATGTTGACTGCTCTTGAGTTAAGAAAGAAAAAAAGACCAAAAACTGCAAGAAGTCCATTTATTCCAAGAAGTAATATAACAAATTTTACTTTTAAGCTCATTTATACCTCGTAATTTTTTTTATAAAAGTATATCAGTAGTAATTTTTTTCTCAAGACCAACATAAAGCACAAATTTACCAACTGGTACTGTAAAAGGAATGCTTAATATGGGAATATCCTGTTTTGGCCAGAATATCTCATGTTCCTTTCCTTTGACTATTGCAGGAAGAGATATTTTTAATCTGACTTCCTCGAATCCTTTTTTTGAGTTGCCTGCAATAATGTTTGCAACTTCTGCAATAGTATCAATAACCTCATCATCAAGCGTTGTAATTTTTCTCTCCAAAAGAGTGCTCGTAAGAGATATCGCAACTTTTTCACTAATGCTTAAAACAATTATGCCTTTTAATTCTCCAGCTATTCCAATTATTCCGGATATATCCCAGTTTGAGGTTTCTTCTTTTTTTACAAAATATGGAGTGTCAAGCTGCGGAGTAACTCCAAAAAACTCCTGAAAAACATTTTGTGTTGCCTCAACAAAAGGCATTATGTATTCTTTTTTCATACTGTTTGTCCTCCACTGGTTTAATGGCTAATTGTTGCTGCCAAGGATACATTTTTTTACTTTTTCTACCAATACTTTTTTTGTAGCAGGTTTGATAATATAATCGCTTACACCTGCTTTCATAGCTTCTATTATATTATATTTTGCAGCTTCTGAAGTAATCATTATTATTGGAAGCTCTTTATATTTATCGTTTTGCCTGAGCTTTTTCAAAACCGCAAGCCCATCCAGTTTTGGCATATTCCAGTCAAGGAATAAAATGTCGACTTCATTTTCGCTTATAACTTTTAAAGCTTCTTCTCCATCCGAAGCGGTTAGAAATTCTGTTCTACCCCAAGCCTCTGTAGGGGCAAAAGAATTTTTAAGAATATTCTGCATTATGCGAGAATCATCTACAACAAGAATTTTTATTAAACTAGTTTTATTTCCCATATTTTTTATTTTCCCATAAGATTTTTTATATTCATTAGTCGTCAAAGCAAAAGTTTCGGAGCAGCATATAACTGAGCCAGACGCGTAACAAAAAAAGATTCATCCCCGCTGCTTGCAGCGGAACACGCGCTGCCGAGGGGATTGCCATGCGGTATAATACTTTTAAACCAAGGAAAACAAAAAATTGTTACACCTAGACCCAATAGTCTTACTATTTATTAGCGCATGGCAAACGCATGAATTATACTACTCCTTACAAGGCAAGGAATTATAAAAATTTATGCGTTTGATGTGTTTATTAGCTTCAGTAGTATGTAATATTTTAATTGTAAATGCTAATATAATATAATATAATATAATATAATATAATATAATATAATATAATATAATATAATATAAATGGTTATGCAGATATGAATTTAGATAACTTAAAGTCATTTTACTACACTGCTAAATTGAGTAGTTTTACAAAAGCAGCTGAATATCTTAATATTACCCAGCCTTCTGTTACAAGGCAAGTTCAGGATCTGCAGGAAAAAACAGGATTTGCACTTATAAATAAAACAGGGAAAACATTTATACTTACAGACGCAGGCAATATGCTGTATTCAATGGCAAAAACTATTTTTGAAGTTGAATCAAGAATTGAAGAGAGCATAAGAGATTATAAAAGACAGAAAAAGGGAAATATTGTAATCAATACTATTAATAGCTTCTGCTCTTATTATCTCCCGGATTTTATGCCTAAATTTATTGAAAAATACCCTGAAATAAAGGTTGCTGTTTATGCAATGCCTGATGAGAGTGTTGTAAGCAGAACAGTCAAATTTGAGAATGATTTTGGAATTATTTCCCATAAAGTAAAAGACCCTAAAATTATGCTGCATGAACTATTTTGTGAAGAAATTGTATTGATATCTTCTCCGGATATGCCGCTTGCAAAAGAAGCAAAGATTAAACCTGTTCAGCTTAATAATCTCCCGATGATTTTGTTTGAAAAAGACAGCGGCACAATGTATAGCACAGAAGGTTTTATGAGAAGAAATAAAATAAATTTTGAAACTATATGTATAATTTCTGACAGCGAAGCAGTTAAAAATATGGTCAGGCAGAAGGCAGGCTATGCTCTTATATCAAAAAAAGTTGTTGAAAAGGAGGTTGCTTCGGGCGAACTTATTGCTTTGCATATAAATGATTCTTTTTTAACAAGAAAATTTTATATGATACATCATAAAGATAAATATTTTTCTGGTAATCTTCAGAGTTTTATAGGTATAATGATGGAGTGGGCTAAAACTTATAATTCTGACAAAAGTTTGTGAAATAAGTATGTTTCCGCGCATGGGGCAGCATAAATTCAAGCTTTCAAAAGGGATTTTTATATGAACTGGAGAAAAATTTTGAGCATGGTTTTGGGTTTTGGGTTTTTGGCTATCTCGGTATATGCACAGACACTGCCGCAGCTAGCGCAACGAGCACCTTTAACATCAGAATTACCAGCACAAGGAAGATACGTTGCAAATGATTTAAATGCAGAGTTTAGATATATCACAGTTTTTCCCGGCAGAGATGCAAATTCCAGGGTAATTACTCTGGAAGATAGTAATAACAACATCGTACATAGGGTAGCTATCCGCGCAAATCGAACTCAAAATGGATTTACAGGTCAAATCGCAAGGAGAGGAGGAATTACAATAGACAATCTTCACAGAAATTCATTTCGTTTTCAGCTTGGGGAAGGCGCTCATATAACATATACCAAAACATAAACAGCAGCGGACTTATGTTTTGTGTCATACTCCGTGCTCGTCTCCGCACTCGGCAGTGTACAAGCTATGTTTGCCCGCACCCTTCGTTTTGCCGGCGAATACCTCAGATGGGATAATACCTTTTATACCTTTTCCATATACATCTTGATTCTTGAAAAAAGATCATCATAGTTAAAAACTACGGGAATACTTGGGTTTTCTTCAATAATTTTGTCCGGCGGACAAAAAAGTATGCCTGCATCTGCCTGTTTTAGCATTGTAAGATCATTGTATGAGTCGCCGGCTGCAATTACCTTGAGCCCCATTGAGTGAAATCCCATAACAGCATGTCTTTTCCCGTCTTTTTGCCTTAATCTGTAATTTGCGATTCTGTTGTTTTCATCGATAATTAGCTCGTTGCAGAAAATTGTAGGCCAGCCAAGCTGTTTCATAAGAGGTGCGGCAAATTGCGTAAAAGTATCTGAAAGAATTACAATTTGCGTAATTTCCCTAAGATCATTAAGAAATTTTTCCGCTCCGTCCATTGGTTTAATTGTTGCAATAACATCCTGAATATCTTTTAGTTTTAAATTATGTTTATCCAGTATCTCAATTCGCTTTTTCATGAGGACATCGTAATCGGAAATATCGCGTGTTGTGAGTTTAAGCTCGTCAATTCCTGTTTTTTTTGATACTCCTATCCATATTTCGGGAACCAGGACTCCTTCAAGATCAAGACAAATTACAAACATATTTATACCTCTAACTCGTGCAAAATTTTGATTAATATACACTAAATATACACTAAATTTGCCATTAAACATATATACTCGCTGATTGATAATTTTTTTTTTGACTTTACTTGACTAGAAATAAAGTAATTGTTAACATGAGAAATAGTTATGAATTTGTATCATTTAAAGACTTTTTACTATACTGCAAAGTGCAGAAGCCTTACAAAAGCAGCGGATATTTTGTGCATTACCCAGCCTGCTGTTACAAAGCAGATTAAGCTGCTTCAAAGTTATTATGATCTGAAATTTATTGATGTTATAGGTAAAAAAGTTATTCTTACTGATGCCGGAGAGCACCTTTATGCTATTGCAGATAAAATATTTGATATGGAAATTCAGGCAGAGGAAAGTATTAAAGACTTTCAGGATTCCAGCAGGGGCAGGATTTCGATTTTATCGTGCGAGAGTTTTGGAGCTTATTATTTGCCCTATATTATTAGCAATTATAATAAATCTAATCGTAATATAAATATTTCTGTGATTATTAGGCATAATGAAAGCATTGTTAGTAATACTGTTGAGCTTAACAATGATATTGGGTTTGTATCAAAACCTATTCACAACCCTAAAATATCGGTGCAGGAAATTCTGGAAGACAATATTGTGTGTGTTGTGCCGTATAATTATCCGCTTAGAAGAAAAGATTGTCTTGAAGTAGCAGATATTGACGGGTGTAATCTTATTGTTCATGAAAAAGATTCTGTAACGCGAAAAATGACCGAAGCTTTTATAAAAAAGAATAATCTTAATGTAAATATTCACTATGAAGTATCAAATAATGAAGCTATAAAAAGGCTTGTAGAGCAGGGGCTGGGGATTTCTTTTATGTCCAGTTATATAGTAAGCGAAGAACTAAAAACAGGAAGATTGATAGCTTTGCCGGTTGAGGATGAAAATTTTAACAGAAAATACTATATGATTCACCACGTCGATAAATATTTCCCAAAACCGCTAAAAGATTTTATGGATCTTGTGCGTCAATGGTCTGATATTTATTAACCCAGGAGCCGAGTGTCGCGGGCAAACTGCCTGGCGGTCGCTTTGCGCGTGCTTTGCACGTATCGCGCCCCGTAACGAGTCCGGGATAATAACATCCGTGTTGCTGCGCCAGATCCACTGCTAGGCAGTGACGTCCATGTTGCAGAGTTTGCACACAAAGTATCCCTTGTGGGTGTGACCGAGGCGATGACGGTTAGCAAAGGGCCGCTTTGCGCGTAATACCATTTATTCGCCGGCATAAATTAAAACTTTTTTCTTTTTTTTCTTTTTTTTCTTTTTTATTTATGGTATAAAGTAAAAATCTTAAATAAAATGGGCGGAGACAATGAAAACAATTTTAGTTGTAGACGATAGTCATATTATGCGAAACATTGTAAAAAATATTTTTTCGGATTTAAAAATCCCATGCCAGTTCCTGGAAGCAGCAAATGGAAAAATAGCTTTGCAATTGCTGGAAAACAATAAAGTAAATCTGATATTTTTGGATTGGAATATGCCGGAAATGGATGGTATGGAATTCTTAAAAAGGGCTAAGAGTATGCCTGACTACAAAGATACTCCGGTTGTTATGGTTACTTCCGAAGCGGCAAGATATAGCGTAATTGAAGCTCTTCAAAATGGCGCTGCCGACTACATTGTTAAGCCTATTAATGAAAAAGTTTTTAAAGAAAAGATTTCAGAATTAGATTTTTAGGAGAAAAAAATGGAACAGTACATTCAGCCTTTCATAAAGGTATGTGAGTCAGTTTTTCAGGAGTTTTGCAGAACAGAAGTTAATGCAGGCAGGGTTTATTTTGTCTCAAAAGACGAATATGTAACAAAGTGGGATATTTCCGGCATTATAGGGCTTTCCGGAGAAGCTACCGGAGCTGTTGCTATATCCATGAAAGACACTACTGCATTTAAGGTTACAAAGACTCTAACCGGCAAGGAACATAAGCATATTGATTCGGATGTTACAGATGCGGTTGGAGAAATTATCAATATTATTGCCGGAAATGTCAAAAAGGAATTTGAAGAAGAATTAAGAATAAAAATTTCTCTTCCTACTATTGTTAAAGGAGTAGCTCATACTATTGTTTGGCCTACCGAAAAAACCAGAATTATTTGTATACCTTTTTCAATTTTTTCGGATCAGGAATTGTGCCTTTCCATAGCTGTGGCTCCGGCAAATAAATAAGTCATAAGGGGAAAACTAAATAATGAAAGCAACAGAAGAGAACCTGGAACTAACGAGTTCAGGAAAAAGAGGACTCATGCAAAAGTTTGTACTTGGATTATTTTTTGTCGCTGCGCTTATGGTTTTTATAACTTCACTGCTAATAGGACATCAAGCTGCTTTTTTTAGGTACGTTGTTGCCGAAACTACAAGGAATCACTTGATGTCTTCGGCACAGGCGTTGGTACATTTGGTTACTGCCGAAGAGCTGGATCGTTTCAAGACACCCGAAGACACTTTGGACCCATTGTATGATGAAATCAGAAAACGGCTTGTACAGTTTGCAGAGGACCACAATCTTGTATACGCTTACTT
>WQTU01000111.1 GCA_009786125.1 Spirochaetota bacterium | reverse complement strand
CACGGTGATGTTAGGCTACATAATGTCTTGTCTTGTCTTGTCTTGTCTTGTCTTGTCTTGTCTTGTCTTGTCTTGTCGCTGTGCGCTCTCGCTCCACAGCTTGTTGTTCAAAATTCAAATTCATTGTGTGCTACTCTATCAGCTTTATTGGAATTATACAAGTAATTTACGGTTAAATTTTAAGGTGGAAAGAAAAAACATTAAAAAAACTCTAAAATGTGCAATATGTTTCGGTTTAATGGATATTTTAGAACCTTTTTGAACATTACTCAAAAGAGGAGGGGATTGATAAATTTGGTGAATTTACCGTTTTCCAGCTAATGCCTGAAGCTCCAACTTTATCTTGAAGCATTACAAAACTATTACCCATGCGCTTGGTTATGCCTTAAGAAATGGCACATAACATTATAGACGAATCCCTGTACCAGCTTAAAGCCACGTACAGGGGTTGGCTTTGCTACTCTGTCGCAGCAGCAGCTTTTCTGGCTTTTGCTTCGGCAATAACAGTTTCTGCAATTTTTCCGGAAATAGCTGAGTAGTGGTCAAACTCAACTTCAAAAGCGCCTGTTCCCGAAGTTATGGATTTTAAATCTATTGCATATTTAAGCAATTCAGCCTCCGGAACTTCTGCCTTTATCTCCTGAATTCCTCCGCCTATAGAATCTTGACCTAAAACTTTGCCCCTGCGGGAACTTAAATCAGAAAGAACATCGCCAATATATTGGTCGTCACTATAAACAGTTAGCTTCATTATAGGCTCAAGAAGAGTAGGACCTGCTTTTTCAAGAACCGCTTTTAAACAGCCTTTTGCTGCAAGCTTGAATGATATTTCATTTGAATCTACGGCATGTTCTTTTCCGTCAAAAAGATTTACTTCTATATCCACAACAGGATAGCCAGCAAGAACTCCTTCCTGCATACCTTCTGCAATACCTTTTTCAATTCCAGGAATATAACCTTTTGAAACAGCGCCGCCTTTTATTGTATTTATAAAAGAGAGGTACTTGCCGCGCTCAATAGGAGATACTTCAAAATGTACTTCTCCAAACTGCCCGCTTCCGCCGGATTGCTTTTTGTGCCTGTAACTATCTGCTGCTTTTTTGGTTATGGTTTCCCTGTATGCGACCTGAGGCGGTTTCGTAAGGACAGCGATTTTCTGTTTATCTTTTAATTTGTCCAGAATCATATTTATATGGAGCTCGCCCATTCCCGAAATTATTGATTCTTTTGTTTCGTTATTGAATTTTATCTGGAATGTTAAGTCTTCTTCTGCAACTTTGTGGAGAAAGAGATTTAACTTATCTTCTTCTTTTTTGCTTTCCGCAGTAACAGATAAAGAATAAATTGGATGAGGAATTTTCATTGTTCTGTAAGTTATTGGATTGTCGGGCGTACAGAGAGTATCATTTGTAGCAGCGGCAGGAAGTTTTACTGCAATACCGATATCACCTGCGCTAAGTTCTTTTACTTCTTCCAGTTTTTTCCCCAAAATTGTAAAAACTTTTCCAACTTTTTCTTTTTTTCTTTCGTGCGGATTATATAATTCTGTGTCCGGTTTAATAACTCCTGTTATAACTTTAATGAAAGAAAGCTTGCCGGAAAACTGGTCAATACTTGTTTTAAAAACAAATAACGATGGAGAAGCTGCAGAATCCATAATAACTTCTTCTTTTGTCCCATCCTCATTTCTTATGAATTCTTTTTTCCCGCTTGGTGATGGTGCTATAGATTCTATAAAATTAAGAAGAGATGCTACTCCTGAGTTTTCTGTTGCAGTTCCGCAAAGTACAGGAATTATTTTGTTGCTATTTAAACCTGCTGTAAGTCCAAGAATTATCTCCTCGGTTGTAAGCGTTCCGTTTTCAAGATACTTTTCTGTTACTGAATCATCGCCTTCTGCTGCTGCTTCCATCATTATGGCTTTGTATTCTTCAAATTCTTTGAGCATATCTGCAGGAATTTCGGAAGCTTCTTCTTTTTTTCCGCTTTCGGGTTTTAGATAAGCTTTTCCTTCCAGCAAATTAACAATGCCTTTGTATTCCGCACCAATTCCAATAGGGATTGTAACAGGTACAAATGTTTTCTGAAATCTTTTTTTCAAATCTTCAAGAGTTGCTTTAAAATCTGCTCTTTCTTTATTACATTTATTAATAAACACAACTTTGCTGGGCTTATCTCTTTTATCAAGATTTCTCCATAATTTTATTGTTTCAATTTGAGCTCCTGTATCACAGCCTACTACAACAAGTGCTGTCTGACATGCTCTAAAACCTAAAATTACTTCGCCGAAAAAATCTCCTGACCCTGGTGTATCTATAAAATTAAGTTTTTTATTGTTCCATTCAACATTGGAAAGTGAAGAATGGATTGAAATTTTTCGTTCTGCTTCTTCTTCCGTATAATCGCTTACGGTTTTTCCACTATCTATTGTTTCGGCTTTAGCTATCTTTCCTCCTGTAAAGAGAAGATTTTCAAGAAGTGTTGTTTTTCCGGTACTTACGTGTCCAATAATAACTGTATTTTTGATAGAATCAGTTGAATAACTCATATAAGACGGCTCCTGCAATTTTTTTTGTCATTTTACAATGATAACTTTGGTATTTTCAGTTGTCAACAAAAAGATTTTGTTTGATTACTTCTCTTTTTTCGCAAAATGGGAAAATTCCATAGAAAAGGTTCCTCTTCCTTGTGTTGAACTTCTGAGCGAAGTTGAATAACCAAACATTTTAATTAAAGGCGAATGTGCTTTTATATGTTCGATACTTAATCTGCTTTCCAGGCTTTCTACAATCCCCCCTCTTAATGTAATCTGGCTTATTACATCTCCTACATATTCTTTGGGTGTCATAATATCTACGGTCATTATGGGCTCAAGAAGTATTGGGTCTGCTTTTTTGCAAGCCTCGTCAAATCCCATTACAGATGCAGCTTCAAAAGCAAATGGCGTTGAAAATGTTTCGCTGTAATTGGCGTGTACGACCGTAGCTTCAATATCTACTATAGGGTACCCGAAATTTATGCCTGCGTTAAAACTTCCTTCGATTCCGCGCACAATTGCTTCCAATATTTCTTTTGGAAGTTCTTTTTTTATTGCATCGACATTAAGGGAATTCCCTGCACCACGCTTTGCCGGCGTAACTTTAATTGTAAGCTCTGCTCTGTTTTCGTTGCCCGCAATAATTTTTTGGAATTTTTCAACATGCGTTGTTTCTTTGGTTATGGATTCCCTGTATGAGACTTGCGGGTTCCCGATATTTGCATCAACTTTGAAATCATTGATAATACGTGTTACAAGAACATCAAGATGCAGCTCTCCCATGCCGGAAATTACAAGCTGCCCTGTTTCTTCGTTTTCATTTATGGTAAATGTGGGGTCTTCTTTTGAAAGAATATCAAGAACTTCTTTTAACCTGTCTCTGTCGGACATGGTTTTGGGCTCAATTGCAATTGATATCACAGGCTCGGGAAAGTCCATTTTTTCGAGAAGAACAGGAAAACTGTCAAGTCCCAGAGTGTCGCCTGTTTGTGAAAACTTGAGTCCTATAAAAACTCCGATATCTCCTGCGGAAAGAGAATCAATATTTTCTGGCTTATTTGAGTGCATTCTTAATATTCTGTTAACTCTTTCTTTTTTCCCTTTACCGATATTAACTATACTTGATCCATTTTTGAAAGCGCCCGAATAAATGCGCACAAAGCAATAAGTTCCTGCTTCTTTATCAGTCTGAATTTTAAACACAAGACCAAGAGGCTGCCCATCGGTTTTACACGGAACAAGCACTTCTTTTTCTGTTTTTATATGATGCCCTTTTGTTGGCAATACATCGTCCGGCGCCGGAAGATAATCGATAACTGCATCTAAGAGAGGCTGAATTCCTGCATTCTTGAGGGATGTCCCTGCGAAAACAGGTAATATTTTTCCTTCGATTGTTGCTTTTCTTATTGCTGATTTTATAATATCCGAAGAAACTTCCTCGCCCGAAAGATATAAATCTGTAATTTCATCAGAATATGGGGAAATTTTGTCGAGAAGGTTCTCTCGCCAGTATTCAGAAAGGCCTGTTCGTGAGCTTTCTATTTCTGATTCGATTATTACGGCGCCGCTGCTGTTTTTATCCCATCTAAGCTCTTTTTTATTGATGATGTCTATGACACCTTCGAAGTTGCTTTCGCTTCCAATGGGTATATTTACAGGAACAGGGTTTCCGCCAAGTTTTTCCTGAATTTCGTCAAGAACATTGAAAAAATCAGAGCCAACCCTGTCCATTTTGTTTATGTAAGCAATGCGCGGAATATGGTACTTATCTGCCTGGCGCCACACTGTCTCTGATTGCGGCTCAACGCCGCCGACTGCGCAGAAAATGGCAATAGCTCCGTCGAGAACCCTTAGCGAGCGTTCAACCTCTGCAGTAAAATCCACATGCCCCGGAGTATCGATTATATTTATCTGATAATCCTTCCAATAGCATGTAGTTGCTGCGGCTGTTATAGTGATTCCGCGATTTTGCTCCTGCTCCATCCAGTCCATTGTTGCATCGCCGCTATCAACTTCGCCTATTCTGTGGCTTTTGCCTGTATAATAGAGAATTCTTTCTGTTGTTGTTGTTTTTCCGGCATCTATGTGTGCCATGATGCCGATGTTTCTCATTTTTTTGAGTGACATAAATACCCCTATCTCTTTCTATATATATAGCAGTAAATTTAATAGATAACAACAAGAAGTTTTGAAAAAAAATAAGGCTCAAAGAATATAACCGAAGGCTGAGCCGGCTGGAGGCTGGTACGCTTCGCCTATCGGACGGCTTGCGTACCAGCCTCCAGCCTTTCACAACGCATTTCTCATATCCTAAATTAGGGTGACAATCACTGGTTGGTCGCAGGCGAAAGACGCATAAGCGACTTGCGGCAAACAAAAACTGCCCCAGATGGCGGAGGCTGAGATGCGAGCCATCCGCAGCAAAGCGAGGTTCTGGCGAGGCCAGCACAGCCGCAAGCCATCAGTATAACAGATTTAGCATGAGCATGAGCGAATGCGGCTCAGACGCAGGCCGAGCCCGCTGTATCCCATTTTTCAACGGGATGACGGGGTAGCATGAGCGAATGCGGCTTGCGCCGAGAGGCCATCAACATGGAGAATTCATCAACTTTTTACCCTGCAAAAGGAAATTTTGTTCCGTCTCTTGGATTTTACCTTTTTATAATTTATAATTTTAAAAAATGCACATCAGAGAACTATTATTAGCTAAAAAGCGCCCTCTAATAATGGGAGTAATAAATATAACTCCGGATTCTTTTTTTCCTTTTAGCAGAAAAAAGAGCGTCAAAAAGGCTGTTTTAGCAGCTATACAGATGGCTTCTGATGGCGCAGATATAATTGATATTGGCGGCGAATCAACAAGACCGGGTTCCGGCTATATTGATGAGCAGGAGGAGCTCGGCAGAGTTATTCCGGCTTTGAAAGAGATCGCCTTAAGCCTGAAGATACCTGTTTCTGTGGATACCAGAAAGAGCAGGGTAGCTTATGAGGCTATTAAGGCAGGCGCTTCAATTGTAAATGACATATCTTCTCTGGAAGATGATCCTGCAATGGCAGAAGTTGTGAAGGATGCAGGGTGCGATATAATAATTATGCATAAAAAAGGCACCCCATCTGATATGCAAGAAAACACTTTTTATGCCGATATTATAAAGGAAATATATCAAAAACTTGAAAATTTAACAGAAAATGCTGTTTCAAAAGGTATTGATGAGAATAAGATTACAATAGATCCTGGAGTTGGATTTGGTAAAAAAGGGGACGATAATCTTGTAATAATAAATAATATTACATATTTTAAAAGATTAGGTTTTCCTGTTCTTATTGGTCATTCAAGAAAATCTTTTATTGGAACCGTTACAGGAAGGGTTGTTGAAGAAAGGCTTGCAGGGTCGCTTGCTGCCGGGGTTGTTTCACTTATAAACGGGGCAGATATTTTAAGAGTTCATGATGTCAAAGAGACCTTAGATACTGTAAAGATTGTGGAAGCATTGCGACACGGACGAAGTGCCTTGGCGCATCGCACCCCTGCGCGCGGCATGGATGCCGCTGAGATTAGCGCAGGGGACTGAACGAGAAAAACAATATGGGCCAGGTTATCGGTTTCGCAGCAATATTTTTCTCTTAGGGAGTGTTGAAAGTTTGGATATTGTAACAAACATTCGTGATTTTTATGAAATTTTTAGGCTTCTCATTGATATTCTAATAATTGCTTTTCTTATTTATCAGGTATATAAAATCTTTCTCCACACAAAAGCAATGCAGCTCATAAAAGGCACTGTTATTATTGGGGTTATTTACGCTGTAGCCTATTTTTTAAGACTGGAAACATTGCTCTGGCTTATGAACGCACTTGGAACAGTGCTTATAATTATAATCGTAATTGTTTTCCAGCCGGAAATAAGAAATCTTTTTACAAGAGTTGGGCAGGGCAAATTTTTTAAATTGTCCACAGCTTCCAGATCGAGCGAGGTAGATACTATTATAAATGCTGTAGAAATTCTTTCAACAATGGAGAGAGGCTGTCTTATTGTTTTTATGCGTCAGGTTGGCTTAAAAAATATTATTGATTCCGGCACAAAGCTTAATGCAGATATTTCATCAAATCTGATTTTAACCATATTCGGAAAAGATACTCCGCTTCATGACGGAGCTGTTATTATTCAGGGAAGCCGTGTAGTTGCTGCTGGTTGTTTTCTGCCGCTCTCTGAGCAGTTTGATATTAAAAGAAGTTTTGGAACAAGGCATCGCGCTGCAATTGGGGTATCGGAAACAACAGATGCTGTTGTTCTTGTTGTATCAGAGGAAACAGCAGCTATTTCAATTGCATTCGAGGGTATTTTGTATTATGACCTTGATAAAGATGAACTTAGAAAAACCCTTAAAAAACTCCTTAGTGTAAAAGAGGATCATGAAAAGAAAGAAGAGGTGCAAGTTTGAAAATTAGAGAAATTGGCGAAGCAATTATAAATAATTGGCCTGCAAAGATACTATCAATTGCTGCAGCAGTGCTTTTGTTTTATTTTTACAAACTTAATACAACAGAAGTGCATTTTATGACTGTTCCTCTTGAAGTTACACTCAACAGAAATTTTGTTGCAGCAAGCATTTACCCTACAGAGGTGAGAGTATCTTTGAGAGGCAGCAGTGAAACCCTTTCTTTGATACATGAAAGAGATATTGCAGCATATGTTGACTTTAGCGCAAGAAATATACGAGGCGAATTCAGAGAGCCTGTGAGGATAAGAAGAAGCGGTAATGCGCTCTATACAGACCCGCTTGAAATAAGGGTTAGACCTTCGGATATACGTCTTAATATAGAAGAAAAGTTTGTTAAAAATGTACCTATTCTTCCAATAGTAAGAGGATTGCCTGCCGAAAATTATGAAATTATTAGCTCAACAATATCGTCAAATAATATAACAGTATCGGGTCCATTAAGTGTTGTAGAAAGAATTGCGTCGGTAAGAACAGAGGATATAAATATTGAAAACAGAAGAGAAAGCTTTACTACTTCTGTTAAACTTGAAAGGGTTAGCGAGTTTATTACTTTTCTTGAAGGAGATGAAGTGCAGTTCTTTGGCAGGATTGAAAGAATTTTTGCTTCACCTGAAGCAGAGTAATATGGGTTCGTGTAATTAAAAGGGGTAGAAGTGATTATTGGAACAGGAATAGATATTGTAAGAATTGATAGAATGAAAAAATGGATTATTCGGCCTTTATTACTGGAGAGATATTTTCATCAAAAAGAAATTGAAAATGAAAAATCAAAGGAACCAGGAGCCGCAATGTTTTTTGCCGCCAGATTTGCAGCTAAAGAGGCATTTGGGAAAGCATTGGGAACAGGGCTCATGGGTATATCATTAAAGGAAATCCTTGTTGAAAATAATGTTCATGGAAAACCTGTGATTATTTTATGCGGCAAAGCAAAGGAAGCTTTTGAAAAAACAGGTGCAACGAACATACATGTTTCGCTTACTCATGAAACAGATAACGCACTGGCAATGGTTATTATAGAGAAATAAATATGAATACTGATAATGATAAACATTCAGTAACTTTTTTGGCAAAAGCCGAAACAGTATGCCCTGTCTGTGATTATAAATTTAAGAAAGAAGAGATGATGACAGGCGGAGGAAGGCTGAACGCCGGCGATCTTACGGTCGAACTCAGGCGATTGTACATTCCATCGAAAAAATACGGAGAGCTAAACCCTTTGGTTTATTATCTTACGGTATGTCCGCGCTGTTTATTTGCTGCTTCTCCTTTGGATTTTGCAGAAATTAAACCGCAGCAGATAGCGGTGCTTAGAGCCAATATAGATGACAGAATTTCCTCTCTAAAAAGCGTTTTTTCATCTGTGGATTTTACAGAAAAAAGAACTCTTCTGGAAGGAGTTGCTTCTTACTATCTTGCTTTAATAACGCTTGATTCATTTCCAAAAGATATGAGTCCCACAATTAAGGGAGGCATCTATTCTCTTAGGGGTGCATGGTTATGCAATGATCTTCATTCAAAATACCCTAACGAAAATTATGATTATATGGCGAATATTTTTTACAGAAAAGCAAGGTTTTATTATACTCAGGCGCTTCAGGGAGAACAGGATGGTATAGAAGGAATAGGCGGGGCAAAAAACCTTGGTCCTGACCTTGATAAAAACTACGGCTACGACGGAGTTTTATATATTGGCGCTTACTTGCAATATAAATATTCGCCGCGAGACAATGAAAATAAACGCAAAGAAGCGTTGGCGGATGCAAAAAGAATAGTTGCAAAAATATTCGGGATGGGCAAAGCATCTAAAAATAAACCTGCAGCAATTCTTGATAATGCAAAAACCATTTTTGACAGAATAAATAGCGAACTAAAAGAATCTGATGAGTAGTGAGGCCAGGAACATAAAGCTAAAAATAGCATATAACGGAAAAAATTATGCCGGGTGGCAGATTCAGGATAATGATACAACAATTCAGGGCACGATTGAAGAAGTATTAAAAAAAATACATAAATACGAAGTAAAGATAACCGGAGCAGGAAGAACAGATGCCGGTGTTCATGCAAGAGCACAGGCTGCAAATTTTAATACAAGTTTGAGTTCAATCCCTGCAGAAAAGTTTTCGCGGGCACTTAATTCCCTGCTGCCGGGAGATATAAGAATTCTTGAAAGCAGAGAAGTTAACCTCTCTTTTAACTCTAGATACGATGCTGTTGAAAGAATTTATAAATATCAATTAACAGATATTTACTCGATTATGCCGTGGGAAACAGAATTTTCAATGTATGTAGATAAAAAACTTGATATAACCCTTCTTAACAACATAGCTTCCGCAGCAATCGGAACACACGATTTTTCGGCATTTTCCGCTCCTATGGAAGACCATGTATCTACTGTAAAAACCATTTACAGCTCTGTTTTTTATCCTTCTTATCCTTTTATTATATATAAAATATCAGGAACCGGATTTTTAAGAAAAATGGTAAGATCTATTATTGGCACAATCGTAGAAATATATAAAAATGATGGAAGAAAGGAAGAGTTTGAGAAAATTCTAAAGTCCCGGGATCGTTCCCTGGCAGGCGCAACTGCTCCTGCCAAAGGGCTATTTCTTGATTCTGTACGATACTCCGAGGCAGTTTGCGGCAGGAAGAATGATGATGAAAAAAACACTTAATGACCTATGGAATGTTCTGGAAGATTACAGACATTTAGTAAGTTATGGATACAAATGCGATAATAGAGAACCCTATACCCCTGCAGCAATAACAACTGCTTCCAAGCCTCAAGGCGGAACTGTTGAGTGTGTTTCTGGTAACGAAACTGACTCTTTTGAAAAAATTGTTAAAGAAATTATGCAATGCAGAAAATGCAAGCTCTGCGGTCAGAGAAAAAACAGTGTTCCAGGAACAGGTGTTTTAAACCCGCTTGTTATGGTTATCGGCGAAGGACCTGGCGCAGAGGAGGATAACCAGGGTCTTCCTTTTGTGGGAGCTGCAGGGCAATATCTTGATAAGTGGCTTAATGCAATTTCACTTGACCGCACAACAAACTGTTTTATTGGTAACATTGTAAAGTGCAGACCTCCTGGAAACCGTGATCCGCAGCCCGACGAAACAGAACAGTGCATTGCATATTTGAAAAGGCAGATTGCATTACTTAAACCCAAAGTTATACTTACTGTCGGAAGAATTGCAAGCAGGGTAATAAGCGGCCGGGAAGATGGCATAGGCAGATTGCGCGGCAGCATTTATAGTTATGAAGGAATACCAGTTGTTGTTACCTATCACCCAAGTGCAGTTTTGCGCGACAGCAGCCACAGACCCGCGGTATGGGAAGACCTTAAAATGCTTAGAAAAAAATTAGATGAAATAATTGAATGTATGTAGAAGTAGTCTTTAATATTCCGTTGAAAACAACATTTCACTATACTATCCCGGAGAAGCTGGCAGAAGATAATATAAAAACCGGAATGAGAGTTTCTGCGCAATTAAAAAACAGAAAACTCACGGGATTTGTCGTAAGTGTTTCCGAAAAATTACCGACCAGTGGTATGTTTTCAAAAGATATAGTTATAAAAGATATAGAAAGAATTATAGATAAAGAACCTCTGTTCGACGAGAGTTATTACAGCCTTGCCAGGTGGGTTTCCGGAATGTATATGTGCTCGGAAGGGGAGGCGCTTTTTTCCATGATACCCTCGGGACGCAGGGAAAAAGATTTTGATATTGATATAGCCGAAGAGGGTACGGAAGATTTTACCCATATAACTTTGAACAAAGCGCAAAAAAGTGTTATTGAAAAAATACGATGTATACCTTCAGAATCGCGCAGCAATAATTCTCTTTTTTATCTTTATGGAGTAACAGGATCCGGCAAAACAGAAGTTTATCTTCAGATTGCAGAAGATGTTTTGGCACAGGGAAAAAGCGTTATATACCTGGTGCCGGAAATAGCTTTAACGCACCAGCTTATGGACTATGTAACAGCAAGATTTGGAAAGAATATTGCTGTTCTTCATTCCGGTCTTACTCCATCGCAAAGACTAAAACAGTGGAGAAAAATACAATCAGGAGATGCAAAAGTTGTTCTTGGTGCAAGAAGCGCTGTGTTTGCGCCTGTAAAAAACCTGGGGCTTATTATAATAGATGAAGAACATGAAGCAACTTATAAATCAGGATCAACACCAAGATATCATGCAAGACAGGTTGCAATGTACAGAATAAAAGCAGCAGAAGGAAAACTTATAATGGGCAGCGCTACACCTTCTGTAGAAGCATATCATCTAATGGCAGACGCAGATGCGGTTCTCGAAAAGTGCGAACTTCCGGAAATTGCTGCAGGCGGTACTTTTGCACCTGTAAAAATTATTGATATGAAAAACGAGAGTTCTGCAATTTCATCATACCTTGCAGAAAGGATAAGAGAAATAACTTCAAAAAAAGGACAGGTAATACTGTTTCTTAACAGAAGAGGGTTTTTCTATTACTATCACTGCCTTTTTTGTAGATACGAGTTTAAGTGCAGGCAATGTTCTGTTTCTCTTACATATCATAAAGAGAGAAATAAGCTTTTATGCCACTATTGCGGATATTCCGAAACACCTCTAAAAATATGCCCTTCCTGCGGTTCTTCCGAAGTAGGGTATTCGGGCTTTGGAACAGAAAAAATTGAAAGCGATATAAATACACTTTTTCCATATCTTAAATCACAGCGCCTTGATAAAGACAGCATAAAAAAAAGCAGCTCTGCAAAAGAGATATTTGCCAAATTCAAAAACAGAGAAACAGACCTGCTTCTTGGGACTCAGATTATTGCAAAGGGCTTAAATTTTCCCGGCGTTAAACTTATCGGCATAATTATGGCAGATACAACACTCCAGCTTCCCGACTTTAGGTCTGCAGAAAAAACATATTCGCTTATTACCCAGGTCGCAGGAAGAACAGGCCGTTTTTCCAAAGACGGAGAAGTAGTAATCCAGACATACAGACCAGATAATTACGCAATAAAGTTTGCCGGGCAAAGAAAAGAAAAAGAATTTTATAAAACAGAACTTGAGAACAGAAAAATAATGGGTTTTCCCCCGTTTTCAAGAGTTATAAGAGTTATATTCCGGTCGAAAGAGAATGAAAAAGCTTTAAAAGCAGCCAACGATTTTAGCGATATTCTTGTGAAATATAAAGGAAATTTTAATATCCTGGGACCCGCAGAGTGTCCGCTTGCAGTTATTGCAGGAAACAGCAGGTATCATATTCTTGTCATGTCCAAAGATATAAAGAACTCACATGCAATTGTGAGGGAATCAGCAGAAAAAATTAAGTCCCCTTTTGGGGTATATATAGAAATAGATGTCGACCCTGTATCGTTAATGTGATATAAAGTTTAAGACATCATGATTGGTAGGATATTATGAAAATTAGTTGCAGCAAAGCCGTATCCCGGAGATTAGTATCTGGGACAGCTTTAATCGTATTTTTTCTTTTGTTTTTTGCATGCGCACAAACACAAATTCAGCCTGCTCAGCCTTATTTTTATCAAGGCTTACTTAGCAGGGCTGATGGAAATAATGAAGCAGTAAGGTATTTTGAGAAAGCTCTTGATAGTCCCAATATATATGTCAGGCAGGCAGCAGCAGCAGCGCTTGGCAGCTTAATGCTTGATGGTATAGAGCTTTCCGGAGCGGTTCTTGAGCGCGTTAGCAGGGAAGCATCTGGTTCGTGGGCAAAAGCTTTTAATGCGCTTGGTAAAGGTTCGCCTGGCAGCACTCCGGATAAGCAAAAAGTTCTGGCGCTTTTACTAAGTTCATCTACTCCCAGAGAAGTGGCGCTTTTCTTGTTGCGGGAATGTAGACACTACAGCGAAACTTTTTTTAGTGAAGCAGAAACCGCTGCTATTGATGGGCGGCTGGCTGCTTCGCGCTCATATTTCCGGGGAGCATTAAGATTTTTCCAGATTGTACTGGAAAGCGATTCGCGGGAAATGTTTTTTCAATACCCGGATTTGATTAATGATTTAGGCAGGGCTTTTCAATTTGCAGCTTCAACAAACGAAGGGCTTGAGCTTTTTCTGAGATGGGAAAGAGAAATTGCCGGAGTGCATAGCAGCGAAACAAGCGGCATCCGTTATAGACTCCTTTTTAATGCAGCGCAGATTGCTCGTCAGCGCGGTCTTGTTGAGCAGGCAATTGATCTGTTTGAGCAAGCGTTAGCTCTTGCCCCCAATTCTGCGCAGATAAATGCATGTATTTGGCGCATTCTCGATCTGGCAATAAGGCGTGGTCCTGTTTTTTTCATCTCAAAGCTTGAGCAGTATGTCAATAAATTACACGATGTTGCTTACCTCGATGCTATTTTGGATAGATTTTCAAGAGAGCTTCTTTTGCAGCGTGACTGGAATAATATGCTCCGTACTTTTCAGATAATTCAGCATCTTGAGAACAGCCTTTCAGTTTCCAGATATGCCTGGATAATCGCAAGAGCCATTGAGGAAAAATATCTTTCTGCCGAAGAATTGCAGCAAGCAGCGGCAGTTATAAATGCGTTAGCGAATGAGGACTTGGCAATGGCGTATAAACGTATTGTATTCAACAACGGGGATACTTCGTTTTATATCCGTTCAGTAATGGCTGCATA
The DNA here is from genome assembly GCA_009786125.1 of Spirochaetota bacterium. Classification (GTDB taxonomy): domain Bacteria; phylum Spirochaetota; class Spirochaetia; order CADAEX01; family CADAEX01; genus WQTU01. The sequence continues at coordinate 11,242 of WQTU01000111.1, read as the reverse complement.
TTACCGTTCAGTAAGCGCCGCTGCTCTGGGAAAAAATTTTTTTATAACCAGAGAGAGAGTCAGGAGAAATCCCAGAAGGAACGCCAGAGCCGGCACGCCGTCGCCCGCATTAGAATTTTTTCTTGGTTTTTTCGACAACAATGCTGCGCGATTTGTACCTCGCTACATCAGGGATATGGAAAGCCTGCTTACCGCAGATGAACTGCGCACCATTGCCGCATCTCTGGTAGATGCAGGCTTGTATGTGTATGCCATAAGATTAGCAGCTTCCTATACAGGCAGGGACGGACATATTCTTAACAGACAGGATATGGAGTTTTTGTATCCAGCTTCTTCTTACAGGGGACTCATAGAGCGCTTTGCCAGAGAGTATGGTCTTGACCCTGCGATTTTTTTCGGGCTTATACGCACAGAGAGCGCGTTCCAAAGAGCTATTGTTTCCCATGCCGGAGCCATTGGCTTGAGCCAGCTTATGCCTTCTACAGCAGAAGATATGGCTAACCGAATTCGCCGCTCCGGCGGACCGGATTATTTTTTAAGGCGCGATAGCAGAGGAAGACTTAACTTTACAGATCCCGAGCTTAATCTTCATATTGGCGCATTTTACCTGAACCATTTAATAGAGCGTTTTGACGACACTTTGCTTGCTCTTTTAGCCTATAACGGAGGGCAAGGCAGGGTAAGGCGCTGGTGGAATGCTTCAAATTTGCCCCCCGACTTATTTATGGAAACTATTGAAATACGGGAAACCAGAGAATATGGCAGAAGAGTCCTTGGCGCTGCAGCGATCTACCGGGCGTTGTATTTTACTAAATAGACAATTACTAAATAGAATCTTGATTTTTTCTGTTTGTTTTTATAATGTAAGCATAAGACCCAAATCAGGATTCTATTAATGGCAAATGTAATAACACTGGGAAATAATATTTTAAAAGAAAAATCAGACCTTGTTTTGAGCGTAAATGAAAGTATAGAAAACCTTGTAGCAAGAATGATCGGAATTCTTGAAAAAGAGAAAGGAGTCGGTCTGGCTGCTCCTCAAATCGGAGAAAAAAAAAGAATTTTTATTACAAAAGTTCCAAGAGATATTCTAAGAGTATTTATAAATCCCGATATTATTCAGACATCCCAGGAGCTTGAATCTTACGAAGAAGGATGCCTTAGCATTCCCGGAGTTTGGGCAAATGTTGTAAGACCATCAGAAATAGGCATACAGGCATGGGATATAAATGGAAAAGTTTTTAGAATAAATGTAGAGGGGATTCTTGCAAGGGTGATACAGCACGAATTTGACCACCTGAACGGCATTTTATTCATAGACAAGCTTAATGAACAGCAAAGAGAGAAAGTTTTAAAAATATATGAGAGGAAAAACAAGGCAAAATGAAAATATTCTTTGCCGGAACCCCTGAAATTGCTGTTAAATCTCTGGAGAAAATCGCCGATGCCGGTGCAGGAAAGTTTAATATTTGCGGAGTTCTTACAAATCCGGACAGACCTCAAGGGCGTAACAACAAAATAGTGTTTTCTCCTGTAAAAAAAGCAGCTTTAGCGCTAAATCTTCCATTATATCAGCCCGAGACAATCGACAGCAATTTTATTTCAGCAATTAAAAGCCTTAACCCCGATATTCTGGTTACATTTGCTTATGGAAAAATATTTAAAAAAGAGTTTCTTTCGATATTTGCCAAAGAAACCCTTAATATCCATCCGTCTTTGCTTCCAAAATACCGAGGTCCATCCCCAATTACAGCAGCTATTCTTGCAGGAGATTCAGAAACAGGCATAACCATACAAAAAATGGCGCTTAAAATGGACAGCGGAGATATTGTAAAACAAATAAAGTTCCCGCTAACAGGAAAAGAAAGCGCCAGCTCCCTTGAAGAAGATGTTGCAGAAAAAAGCGCATTGCTCATTACAGAAGTTCTTGCAGATATAGCTGCGGGTAATTCTTCTTCTATGCCGCAAGATCATTCTCTTGCATCTTACTGCTCTTTTGTAAAAAAAGAAGATGGACTTATAAACTGGAATGAAAAAACTGTACAGATTGAAAGAAAGTTCAGGGCATACAGACCGTGGCCAGGAATCTTTACATATTGGAAAGAAAAACTCATAGCAATTACAGAATGCTATGCAGCGCCTGAAAGCCCGGATGCAATTCATCAGAATATTTTGCCCGGTACTGTAGCTTTTGCTGATAAAAACAAAGGAATTTTTATAAAAACAGCAGACAGCTTTTTGGTTGTTACAAAGCTAAAACCCCAGTCGAAAAACGAGATGGATTTTAAATCATTTTTGAATGGTTCCAAAGATTTTATAGGATCTGTTTTTTAAAATGATGCAGAAAAATGATTTACTAAAAATCGGCTAAGGTGTAATCTATGAAAATGCGGAGATTATATGTTTGATTTTTTATATAGTATATTTAGTAAACTAAAAAAAATCTTGCCTGATGGTATGGATGACCAAAATACAAGGTTTTTTAAAATAATGATATATGTCGTAACAGGGCTTCTTTTATTTATGGTTTTATCAGGCATTTTAGCATTTATGCTTACTTTGCAAAGCGCAGAAGAGGTTATGATTCCTGATGTAACAGGTATAAAACTTGAAGATGCCTTGATTGCTATTCAGGACAGAGGGCTTAACGGCAGGATACAGTTAAGACATTCCTTTGACACAGAGCGGGGAAGCGTCATAGAACAGGTTCCTAGGCCCGGGACAATTAAAAGAGTAGGAAATCAGGTAGTTTTAAGAGTAAGCAGAGGCGCAATTATTGATAATGTTGAAAATTATGTTGGATGGCGTGTTGCTGATCTTGAAACGCACTTGCAAACACTTGCCATTACTCATGGACCTCTGCTTAGAATAGCTGAGCCTTTAATAAGAATCAACAGCGACAGACCCGAAGGAACAATACTCGAACAGAAACCGCTTCCGGGAACACCTCTTGTAAGCGGAGTAGTAACAGAGCTTGCTCTTGTTGTAAGCATGGGACCGCAGGGGCAAACTTTTTCTCCTCCTTCTTTTACAGATATGGATTTTATGACAGCAATGCAAAGAGCAGCTTTGCATAATCTTCCGTTTATATTTACTCAGAGAGAGCCAAGAAGAGGCGAAAGACCGGGAATTGTTGTAGAACAGAGACCGGGGCACGGCGAAAGAGTGCCGATTGGAACAATTATTCAGCTTACAGTTACCCCGCCTGCTCCGGCCGGAAACAGAATTTTTGGGATTCTTAAAAGAACACTTCCGGAGCAGCCTGTCGCAGTTGATACGGCTTTTTATGTAATATCCCAAGATGGAATTAAGCAGGAAATTTTCAGAATGCCGCATAGGGGCGGACCTTTTGCTGTTCCTTATTTCGAAGAGGAAGGTACAGTTCTTGTAATATCCATGATGGGCAGGGATCAGGTTCACTTTGTAGTCAGCAGGTAGCCGGGGTTAGAGAAAAGCGCCCGGCTACTGTTTGTTATCTAGGAAACTGCTGAGTAGAGTCAAATTTAATCAGCGATTCCCTAGTTGATATCATTTAAATTAAACGGAGTTTTCTGATATACGTAATAATTAATCCAGTTTGAAAAAAGAAGATTCGCATGGCTTCTCCATTTTACAACAGGAGTTTTCGTTACATCGTTATCAGGAAAATAGTTTTTGGGAATCTCTATTTCAATGCCTTTTGTTATATCTCGTTCATATTCCAGTTTTAATGTGTCGGCATCATACTCTGCATGACCTGTAATAAAAATGTGTCTTTCATCTTTGGATGAGACAATATAAATTCCCGCGTCTTCAGACTCTGCAAGAATTTTGAGGTCATCAATTTTTTCTATATCTTCCTTTCGGATTTCTGTATATCTTGAATGAGGAGCATAAAAGTAATCATCATATCCCCTAAGCAATTTTGTATGTTTTACATTTACTTTATGGTAATAAACACCGGATATTTTCTTCCCAATAGGATACTTTGGAATTTTATGATGATAATAGAGCGCAGCCTGGGCAGCCCAGCAAATATATAAAGTGGAAAAAACATTATATTTAATCCACTCCATAATTTCTTCAAGTTCGTTCCAGTAATCAACACTCTTAAAATCAAGCTGTTCGACCGGAGCCCCTGTTATAATCATGCCGTCAAATTTTTCATTTTTTACATCTTTAAATGTTTTATAAAATTCTTTTAGATGTTCGGAAGAAGTGTTTTTGCTGTCATGGGTTTCTGCTTGCAGAAGAACTGCTTCCACTTGCAAAGGAGTATTACTTAAAAGCCTTAGCAGCTGTGTTTCTGTTGTTATTTTTGTAGGCATAAGGTTCAAAATGCCTACGCGCATAGGTCTTATATCCTGCTGTATTGCTTTTTTTTCGGTTATCGTAAAGATATTTTCTTCTTCAAGAGTTTTTCTTGCAGGAAGATTATTTGGAATATTTATTGGCATAGCAATCCTGATACAACAAATTATGTTTTTACTTTAAAGATTGAAGTAAAAATAGTCAATCAGAATAATACGCTTTAACTTATAGTTTTTCAAGAATAATGCGGTTGGTTTCCAAGCCTTGTTCTTAAAAGAGAATGAAACCAGTTGATAATAGCTTCTGCTCTCCCGATAAATTCTTCTTCAATTGCCCTGCGAAAAAGAAAAAAAGAACCTGTATCTGCAACGCCAAGCCCGTAACAGCGAAGTATTTTATTATCAAGTTCTCCTGCGAACAGAATAAACATTCTTTCTTCATCAACTATTGGAAAGATCCAGTATCTGGCTCTATCCAGATTAAATGCCCTAAACATAATAAAATTATCAGCTCTGGTTATTTCAAATTTCATATCTACAGGTCTGAATGGAGGGATTGTAACATTTGCAATAATAATTCTGTTTCCGGTTTTGTCGTCAATAGAATCACTAAGAATAGATATGTTTCTGAACAGCGCGGTTGTCCTGCCTGTTCTTCGTGAGAAATAAGGTATCTGATTGAATGAGCCGACATCAGTAAGAATATCCTCTATTTTTTGAATTGCATTATCCTGCGGGATTTTTAAAGGAATATTAAAAGTTGCTTGCGCTATAAAATTATTTCTTCTTCCTGTAAATGCTCTTATTTCGTTTTTTACAAGAGGGTTAGTCCCCTCGTAAAATATTCTGTTGGAAAAATTTGCAATTTCAAATTTTAATTCATCTTCTGCTGCCGCAATGGTAACGCCAAAGAATACAAAAAGTACAAAAAACAGATAACTTCTCATACATTATATTTTTCATGCGAAATTTCAAGTTTATCAGCTTCATTAAGCAGAGGCAGTATGGTTTCTCTCCTGTGCTGAAACTTTTCCATTCTTATTAGAATCTTATCCAGCATTTTTAAAGCCTGATTTATATATATTCCTTTATTGAGCATAACGCATTCTGCTTTGTGAGCCATTGCAGTATCTGTAATTTCTGCTCTTGTAGGAACCCCTGTTTTTGCAAGCTGTTCAAGAACTTGCGTAGCCCACACAACAGGAATATGCGCAGCGCTGCAGATTCGCATTATTTCTTCCTGAATTGTTGCAAAATTTTTCCATCCTGTTTCTATGGCAAGATCCCCTCTTGCAAGCATAACGCCGACAGGAAAGGTTTTCATGGCAGATAACAATATATCCGGCAGGTTTCTAAAACTGCTTTCTGTTTCAATTTTTACAATAATTCCTATTTTGGAATCATGTTTTTTAAGTTCTTTTATAAGATTATCTATATCCTGACTATTGTTAACAAAAGAGTAATTTATTACATCTGCATGTTTTGCAATAAATTCGATATCATGCTTATCTTTATCGGAAAAATTAAATGATTTAAACTTCGTGCTGGGAAAATTGATGCCTTTGTCTGCCCGCAATCTGCTTCCGTTATTTTTGGCATTGATAATTTTTACTGTTATTTCGTCTTTGGTTACACTTTCAATTACGCCTTCAATTTTTCCGTCATCAAAAAAAATATCCTCGCCAGGTTTTGCATAGTCAAATATCTCCGGGAAAGTGCATGAAATATGGGCAGGCGATACCAGCGTTCCGGTTTCATCGTATATTGCAGCTTCGCCAACCCTTTGATCTGCATGGAGAATAAGGGTGTCTCCGGTTTTTAGCAGCAAAAATTCTTCTGTCGAATCCAGTTCGCCGATAGTTCCGGATTCGCTATTATTATTTTCATAGTTTTCTATAAAAAGTTTTGTGTCGGTAGTAAAGTATGCAGATTTTCTGGATATTCCCCATTTTCCATCCCCCTGCTTATTTGTTATAAAAATGGTTCCTTTTTTACCCCTGGAGTCTGTATAATTTAAAATGCTGCCCCTTTTTATTTTTTTCAAAAAACATTCCGAAACCGGAATTACAAAATCCGGCGGAGTTATTCCCGGCGGAGTTACGCCCGGCGGCGCCAGCCATATTCTTGCAGGAGCAATTACTTTGCCCAAAGAGTTTTTCTGCGGTTTAATGCGCATAACTTTAGGACCGGGCGTAATGGCTCCGGTTCTTATTTTTGGACCCGAGATATCCATCATAATTGAGCAGTTTTTATTTAACGAAACAGATGCTTTTTTTATATGATCAATTATTTTTTTCCACACATCAGGATTATCGTGCGCACAGTTTATTCTTGCGCTGTTCATCCCTGTTTTCAATAAGTTGTATATAAATTTGTAGTCATCCGCAGCTTCGCCGGGAATAGTTACCATTATTCTTGTTCTGCGTTTTGCCGGAGGGCTTCCAAAAATAATTTTGGTATTTTTATCCAGGATTTCCATACTTTTTGCCGCAGATGTTACATCTTTGCGTATTTCTTTTTTTGAGCCTTTTTTTAGGGAACTTACTACAGTTTTTACGGAAAACAAAGTTTTCATTACATGATTTTCGCAGTGCGCAAGGCTTGCAAGCCCGGCATCTTTTAATTCTTCCTGTAATTTTTCAATATCGAAACTTCTCAAGGCCATGTAATGGATAAGATTCAAAGCGCTGCTTTTGTAAATAGCATTAACTTTGTTGATTTTTCTGTTATATTTTTTTTCAAGATCCTCAGCTTTTTTAATAATAGCTTCTATTTTATTATCGATGTAGTCTATTTTTTTCTGATTTACCTTCATTTTTTCCTCGATGCAAGATTTTGCCTCATGACTTTCTATAAATTAACTGATTTTAGGCGCCTAAAATGGCAATTTAAAAATATTTACATTATTATAATCGATTTTATGCAAATAGTAAAGAAAAATAGTGATACTTGCTTTGATTAGCCTGTGATAATTTCACCCTTAAGAATAACCAGGGAAAATTTCACCCCGCCCGCTCTGCGGAAGGGAAAGATTTTATACTCAATTTGAAGTACAAATAAAGTATATAATTATACTTCATTGACAGTATTCAGAAAATGACATATGTTTTAAATATGAAAACTAAAAGTCAAAAGCAAATAATAATATTTTGGAAAAGGGTAAGAGATCACTTAAAGGCGCTTAAGGTGAGTCAGCGGGAATTTGCAAATCATATTAATGTTTCCAAAAGAACTCTTGAGGGGTGGATATATCAGAACAGGCTTCCAAGTCTTGAAGCTGGTTTTCGCATTGCAGCATCTTTGGATATTGCAATGGAAGATTTGCTCTGGGGAAAAGAAGAAGCTGCTCTAAGCCGTCAGCTTGCAGAGGCCGAAGCGAGAAAAAAAGCAACCAAGACAATTGACAAGCTCATTTACCAGCTTGCCATGCAAAACTCTACCTTGCATGGCGGAGCGTTACTTACATGCACCGGCATACGCAGCATATCATCTTTCAGCAATGCCGGCGAGCTGCGCACAGGGGGCTGATACTGACGCCAGTATCATCTCTCTGTACTGACCTGCATTTCAGGCGCGCTATCATCCGCCTTTAGACCGGCAGTTGACTTTGGAAGAATTCGAACAGGTAATGCGTTGAGCACGGGAGGTCGGCTTACGAGGCTTTCATTAAAATATATCCAGGAGCGTATTATATGACACGAAGAAAATTCATTAAAGCATGTTTTGCAGCAGCAGGGCTTACTATATTCGGAGGCTGTGGTAAGCGCACTTGGGCAGGTAGCGGGCAGGAGCGGAACCTCTCCAGGAAATACAACCCCAGGTATCTTGCCCTTGCAAAAAGCGGTGAACTTGAACGCCGCGAACAGGAGCTTTGGAAAAAGATGGAAAATTGCAGCCTTTGTCCGCGCATGTGCGGCGTTAACCGCATGGCAGGAGAGATGGCTATCTGTAATTCAGACCATACCTTAAGAGTTGCTTCTTGGGAGATTGCATTTCGCGCAGAACAGGCGATCGTAGGAAGCCGTGGAGTAGGCGCGATTTTCATGTCTAACTGCAATTTATTATGCATTTTTTGTCAAAATTGGCACATAGCTCATCGCGGCGACGGGAGGCAAATCAATCACGCCGATCTTGCAGAAGTGATGCTCAATCTCCAGCAAAGAGGCGCTCACAGCATCTACATAGTCACACCCACGCATGTAGTGCCTCACATCGTTACTACGCTCCGGCTTGCCATTGACCGGGGCTTGAGCATACCATTGGTCTATGACACCGGCGGCTACGAGACACTGGATGTGGTACAACTGCTTGACGGAATCGTAGATATTTATGTAGCGGATTTTAAGTTTATGGACTGCGAAGTTGCTGCTCCTTTTTTACATGATGCACCCGATTATGCATTTCACACAGCTATCGCAATCAAAGAGATGCGCAGACAGGTTGGAACTCTCAATATAGTCAACGGCGTTGCAAATCAAGGACTGCTGATTCGGCATCTGGTTTTACCGGAAAACCTTGCTGGGACTGATAGCTTCGTGCGATGGGTAGTCGATGAACTTGGAGCAGATACTGACGTCAGTATCATGTCACAGTACAGACCCGCATTTCAGGCGCGCTATCATCCGCCTTTACACCGACGTATAACACAAGCAGAGTTCGAGCAGGCAATGCGTTGGGCGCGGCAGGCAGGCTTGCGAAACTTTCATTAGGGAAGCACTGATTAAATTTGACTCTAATCAGGGCTTCCACATTTTTCTCGTTTTCTTGCAGAAAACTACGAAAAAAGAATAATAAGGTAAAGCTGATTTATTCTCGATTGAATAAATCAGCGGTTCCTTAGGAGCGTATTATATGACACGAAGAAAATTTATTAAAACATGTTTTGCAGCCGCAGGACTTGCAGCGCTTGGAAGCTGTAGTAAGCGCATTTGGGCAGGCGGCGGGCAGGAGCAGAACGTCTCCCGAAAATACAGACCAGGGTATCTTGCCCTTGCGGAAAGCGGCGAACTTGAACGCCGTGAACAAGAGCTTTGGAAAAAGATGGAAAGCTGCAGCCTTTGTCCGCGCATGTGCGGGGTTAACCGCATGGCAGGAGAGATGGCTGTCTGTAATTCAGACCATACCTTAAGAGTTGCATCTTCGGGGGTTGCATTTAACGCAGAGCGAGCAATTGTAGGACACAGAGGAAAAGGATCGATTTTCATGTCGAACTGCAACTTACTCTGCATTTTTTGTCAGAATTGGCATATCAACCATCGCGGTGATGGAAACACGACCACTCATGCCGAACTTGCCGCCATGATGCTTGATCTCCAGCGAAGGCGCGCTCACAACGTTGGCATCGTTACACCCACGCATGTAGTGCCTCATATAGTTACTGCGCTCCGGCTTGCCATTGACCAGGGGCTGAACATCCCGTTAGTCTTTAGCACCGGCGGCTACGAGACACTTGAAGTGGTGCAACTGCTTGACGGCATCGTAGATGTTTATGTATCTAGCTTCAAATTTCAGGACAGCGAAATTTCTGCTCCTTTTCAGCAAGGCGCACCGGATTATCCGGGTTATGCTGCTGCTGCAATCAAAGAGATGCACAGACAGGTCGGAACGCTCAATATAGTCGATGGTGTTGCAAACCGGGGACTGTTGATTCGGCACCTGGTTTTGCCGGAAAATCTGGCGGGTACCGATGTTTTCGTCCGCTGGGTAGTCGACGAACTTGGAGCAGATACTGATGTCAGTATTATGTCACAGTACAGACCCGCATTTCGGGCGCACAATCATCCGCCCTTGGACCGGCGGATAACTCCCGGGGAATTTGAGCGGGCAATGCGCTGGGCGCGGCAGGCAGGCTTGCGAAATTTTCATTAATATGGGAACCTCAAAAAACTAGCTAAAAATTCAATGATATGATAAAAAATGTTATATGAAACAGAAAGGCTTAGAAAACTTAGCGAGCTAAGTGATTCTTTGGAAAAACTTAATAAAAGTATAACATGGGAAGATTTTAGAAAACCATTAACAAAAGCCATGAAAAAAGAAGCAAAAGGACCAGGCGGAAGACCGGCGTATGATTATGTAATGATGTTTAAAATATAACATAAGCGACGACCAAACATAATATCAAATAAAAGGTATTATACCGCAGGGCCAAGCCCTGCACCCACCGCGCCAAAGGCGCGGGTTCCGCTGCAAGCAGCGGGGTATTAAACCTTTTGTTTACCTCCTCGCTCGACCATGTGCAAGCTTCGCTTGTCCGTGGTTCTCGCTTCGTCGGTAAATAAACGATCGTTTAAGTTTTCAAAGATTCATAGGTCTTCAATTATACGATACAGTTCCGGATTCAAAAACGATATGGCATTATCGAGAAGAATTAAAAGAAGCCAACATATTGGAAAAGATATTCAATAAGTTTACAGGAAAGCTGGAAGAAAAAGGAATAATAACTCGTAGCGGAAGTATAGTTGATGCTACTTTTGTAGTGTACCAAGCCAAAGAAATACCAAAGCAGAGAATGCTGAAATAAAAGCTGGTAAAATACCCGCTGAATGGGGCAGACCTCGGAAAATAGCCATAAGTTGGCACAAAAGGATATAAATGCTTGTTGGATGACCAAAAAACAAAGAACGTCACTACGGATATAAAGATCATGTCAAAATAGTGATACTTAAACTCAATTGCCGGATAGACAAGAAAACAGGCTGCGGTGTGCTTGTTTGACAGCTCTTTTCTGATGAATATAGCAAAAATAGTTGCATTATTTTTAAAAATCAGATAATATTTTTTATAAGATGGGCATAATTAACGAGCGCGCATACTACGCGCGCGAAGTTACGCAGTGTACATTGAGAATACTGCGTGTAGAACAGCAAAATTTTCTAAAATTAAATAATTTTACTCAAGTTTCTCGAAAATTTGCCGATTCTCTCTCTCTCTCTCTCTCTCTCTCTCTCTCT